>JAPXNX010000001.1:0-39476 GCA_033811795.1 Methanolinea sp.
GTTCGTTTCCAATGATGTGTGTGGCCACACCTTCACTATGGGAGATCTTGGTGCAGATCGAGTGATAAGGCCCTATTCTCTCCTAAAAATGGATCAAAAAAGGAGAGGACTGGTCCGGTGCCACTCTTCAGGACGCACCGGACCCCTGTACCTTCGGGGGTTTCATCAGGATCAGTGCAAGGGTGAACCCAAGCAGTGCCAGGACGAAGACGTAGGGGAATACCCCCATGTAGGTCCCGGTCGCCATCTTGATGAACCCTGCGAGTTGCGGACCTGCGATAGCGCCTGCACCATAGGCAAGGAAGATGATGCCGTAGCAGCGCGAGTAGTCGCACATCCCGAAATACGAGGCGGTCGCGGTCGGCGCAATGGCAAGCCAGCCGCCGAGGCAACCCCAGAGAATGGCAAATCCGACGACGTAGACCGGGACAGTCGGGACCTGCCATAGGGCAACGGATGCGGCTGCAATGAGGATGAAGGAGACGAGTGCCGTGTTCCGGGGCTTGAACCTGTCGGTGAGAGCCCCGAAGACCGGCCTTCCCACGCCGTTGAAGATTGCGAAGAACCCGACGAGAAGAGTTGCAAGCCCTGCCTCGATCCCGACCTCTGTCCCGACAGGCTTTGCTATCGATATCGCCATCAGCCCCGCGAGGCACCCGATGAAGTAACAGGACCACAAGCCATAGAACGCCGGGGTCCTGATCATGGCGGACCAGTTACATTCGCATGTCTCTTGACCTTTCTCGGGTGTTGGTGGTGTCCATCCTGCAGGTTTCCACCCGGGAGCAGGGAACCGCAGGGGAACGGCGAGGAGGATGATCAGGACGATGAACACGATGCCGAAGGTGCGGAAAGTGTTCATCACCCCGATGGCATCGATGAGGTACCCGGCAATATTCGCGGTCACGAATGCCGAAAAGCCAAAACCGAGCAGTGTCAGGCCGACCGCCGTCCCCCGCCTGTCCGGGAACCACTGGGCTGCGACAGCGACAGGGACACCGTACGCGATTCCAACTCCGATACCGCCGATGATCCCGTACACGATGTAGAGCATCCAGACCGATGTGACGGTCGAGGCGAGGAGCCAGCCGAGGCCCGTGAGGACACCTCCAGCGATGGTGACCCTGCGCGGGCCGAGTCTTTCTATGTACTTCCCGGTGAGTGGCATTGCGATCGCAAAGAATGCCAGAAAAACCGAAAATGGCATCAGCATTTCGTTTGCGGTGACAGGCTGGCCCAGCTCCGTTGAGAAGTATGTCGTGAGCGGCCCGACAAAGACACTCCAGGAGTAGATGGTACCGAGGCAGAGGTTGATGATGAGCCCGATTATGACCAGGAGCCAGCGGCCCCGCTCGAGCGGCATGCCAAAAAGAGTCTGATTGCCAGACATGGAAGAGTCCCTCTGGAAAAAATTACTCTTCCAGGGTGGAGATATCCCCTGGGTCGATTCCCAGCTCTTTTGCCTTCAGTACGCGGCGCATAATCTTTCCGGAACGGGTTTTCGGGAGCTTGTCCACGAACTCGACCTCTGATGGCATGGCGATCGGCCCGAGAGTCATGCGGACATGGTAGATCAGGTCACTCTTGAGTTTGTCGCTCGGGGAGAACCCGACACGCAGGATCACGAATGCCTTGATGACGTTGCCCTTCATCGGGTCCGGCTTGCCGATGACAGCGGCTTCAGCGACCGCCTGGTGCGACACGAGCGCGCTCTCGACCTCGGCAGTCCCGATGTTGTGGCCTGCGACGATGATGATATCGTCGGCCCTCCCGATGATCATGATGTATTCGTCCGTTTTGCTCTTGACAGCCAGATCCCCGGTGGTATAGCAGTCGGGGATTGTGTTCCAGTACGTCCGGTAGCGCTCATCGTTCTTGTAGACGGTGCGGAACATGGCTGGCCATGGTTTCATGATGACAAGGAAGCCACCGTTGCCTGGGGCGACAGGGTTCCCGGCCTTGTTCACCACGTCTGCAACGACACCCGGGATAGCTTTTCCAGCAAATCCAGGGCGCATGGGCTCGCCCACCATGGTCGTGATCATCTGCATGCCCGTCTCCGTCTGCCACCAGGTGTCGACAATGGGGCACTTTTGCTTTCCGATGACCCTGTAAAACCATTCGAATGCTTCGGGGTTCAGGGGCTCGCCGACCGAACCAAGGATCCGAAGGGACGACAGGTCAGAATTGTCGGGCCACTCCTCGCCGAACTTCATGAACATGCGGATAGCAGTCGGGGCAGTGTAAAAGATCGTGACCCCGAGGTCCTGGATGATCTTCCAATAGGAACCCGGGTCCGGGTAATCGGGAACGACCTCGGCAATGACAACCGTTGCCCCTATGGCAAGCGGCCCGTAGACGACGTAACTGTGCCCGGTGATCCAGCCGGTGTCCGCCGTGCACCAGTAGACATCGGTGTCTTTTACGTCGAAGACATGCTGGGTGGTATACCCGGTGCCGACCATGTAACCGCCGCAGGTATGGACGATACCCTTTGGTGTCCCAGTCGAGCCGCTGGTATAGAGGATGAAAAGCGGGTCCTCGGCGTCCATGACTTCGGGTTCGCATGTCGTTGGCATCCCCTCGATAATCTCCTTGTAGTCGACCTCCATCTCCCGGTGCAGTTCGACGGGCTGGTCCGTATCGCGCGAGAGGACGATAACTTTCTCCACGCTGGGGGCATTGATGATGGCCTCATCCACTATGGCCTTCAACGGAATGGTCTTTCCACGGCGGATCGTGATATCTGCGGTGATGACTACCCTGGCCTCGGCATCCCTGATCCTCATGTTGAGGGCAGCTACCCCAAAACCGCCGAACACGACGCTGTGAACTGCCCCGATCCTCGCACACGCGAGCATGGCGATGATCTGCTCGGGGATAATCGGCATGTAGATGCAGACCCGGTCACCTTTCTTGATGCCAATCTTCTTCAGGCCATTGGCGAAGCGGCATACCTCGGTGAAGAGTTTCTTGTATGTAAATATCCTTTCTTCCCCTTGCTCTCCGCGCCAGATGAGTGCCACCTTGTTCTTTCGGTGGTTAGCTACGTGGCGGTCGAGGCAATTGGCAGTGATGTTGAGTTTGGCATTGACGAACCATTTTGCATAGGGGTACTTCCATTCAAGGACTCTGTCCCACTTTTTGATCCAGTCGAAGTGGTGGGCCTGCTTCTCCCAGAACCCCTCCGGGTCGGCGAGAAACTCATTGTAGGCCGTTTTGTAATCATTTGTCCATGCGTTCTGCTTGTATGATGGATCCGGGATGTAAACCTTTTCGGCATCGGCCATCGGTACCTCAAATGAATCTGCCATGTTATAGCACCTTTCCGTTTGGACTCATTCAATCAGCCATCTGTATCCTTTTGTATTGCAGGCGGGAATCCCCACCTCGTCATATCCTCTTCTATAGCACTCTCTTTCCCATAAGTGCGGTGTTCTCCAGCGATCGATCCCCTGGACGCATGAGCATGAGCGAACCAGAAATTCAGAAATGCATCCTTTATGCCCGCTATTCTGTCATCCCTCCCTGGTGATAATACTTTAATGATTAATCATTACAATTATTAAAGGTTGATGATTCGCATGCCAGGGGGAACTCTGGCTGCACAATGGTCGAAAAGGGGAAAAGAAGGATTAACATCTGCCAGAAAAAAATGGATCTATGGATATTGCCATTGTCGGAGCCTCTGGATATACCGGTGGCGACCTCATCCGCCTGCTCCTCTTGCATTCCCACGTCCGCGTGGTCTGTGCCACGTCGAGGAAACTGGCGGGAAAACCAGTCGAATCTGTCCACCCACACCTCAAAGGGCTGATAGACCTCCGGTTCAGCAATCCATCGGCAGACGAGATGGATGCAGATGTTGCTTTCCTTGCAGTTCCCCACACGGCAGCCATGTCGTATGCACGGCCACTGATTGCGCGGGGTATGAAGGTCATCGACCTCTCTGCTGATTACCGGCTCCCGAGGGATGTCTACGAGAAAGTTTACGGTGTCACCCACACCGATTACTTCCCTGCCCCCTACGGTATCCCCGAGATTCACCGGGACTCGTACAGGAACGCGGACTTCGTGAGCAATCCCGGCTGTTTCCCGACCGGTGCAACCCTTGCAGCAGCGCCGCTCGCCCGGTTCGCCCATACGATCGTTTTCGACTCGAAGACAGGGGTCTCGGGAGCCGGGGACAACCCCTCGTCCACCACCCACTACCCAAACGTGGCAGATAACGTCAACCCGTACAAGTGGACCACCCACCGCCACCTTGCCGAGATGAAGCAGGAACTTGCAGCCCTAGGTTCCAGGGCAAAGTGCTATTTCACCCCGCACCTCGTCCCGGTCAACAGGGGAATCCTCACCACGGCCCACATCCTGCTGGGAAAGCCCATGGACCAGGCTGAGGTTGAGGAACTTTACCGGAAGTTCTATGGCGGCGAATTCTTTGTCCGGCTCCAGGACCCCAGCCTGGCTGCGGTCCGGGGGACCAATTTCTGCGACATCCGTGCAGAGAGCGAAGGAGAGCGGGTGGTCGTCGTATCAGCCATAGATAACCTCGGCAAGGGTGCAAGCGGGCAGGCAGTCCAGAACATGAACATCGTCTGTGGCTTTGACGAGAAGGAAGGGCTCGCCACAGCCGGGCTCCTGCCGTGAAGGTGACACAGGAATGCTGGTCCGAGACGTGATGACACGGGACCCGGTGACAATCCAGGCCGATGCACCGATCCGGGAAGCTGCAGCGCTGCTGCGCAAACACAACATCGGCGGCCTGCCGGTAATGGAGGGAGACAGGCTGGTCGGCATGATAACAGAGTCCGACATCCTTCGGCTCCTGCAGACCGGGAGGATATCCGACGACCTATGGCTCCCTTCCCCGCTCGAGGTCATCGAGGTCCCGATCAGGGAGTTCATCAACTGGGAGAAGACCCGCCGTGCGCTCACGTCGATCGGGGACCGCGAGGTCCGCATGGTGATGAGCCAGCCGCCCGTGACCATCAGCGACGACGCCGATATCGAGGAAGCAGCATCCCTGATGCTCTCAAGGAAGATAGCACGACTCCCTGTCATGAGGGGTGACACCCTGGTTGGGATCGTGGCCCGGTCGGACATCATCCGGGGTATTGCCCAGGAAGGCGCGTGAGAGGATAGAGGGATGTCCATGAAGAGCATCTGTGGTGTAGATGGCGTCACGGCGTGGGGGGAGAAGGAGGGGAAGTTCGGGCTCGCGCTGGTCAGGGCGGAAGGAGAATCCGCAGGCGTCTTCACATCGAACCTCGTGAAAGCAGCTCCCGTCAAGCTCATGGAGGAACGGATCCGGAGCGGGAGGCTTGCGGCAGTGGTCGCGAACAGCGGGTGTGCAAACGCGTACACCGGGGAGAGGGGCTACCGCGATGCGCAGGAGATGGCAGTGATTGCCGCAGAGGCGATGGGTGTTGACCCCGGGGAGGTCGGCGTAGCGAGCACGGGGGTCATCGGAAGGTACCTCGACCTGCCCCTCATCCGGGACCAGTGCTACCGCGTCGCACCACGGCTTAGCCGGAGCGAAGAGGCCGAAAGCCGCGCAGCCCGGGCTGTCATGACAACTGACCGCACAGAGAAACATGCTCTCGTCCGGAACGAGACTTTCTCGGTTGGCGGCATCACCAAGGGGTCGGGGATGATAGCCCCGAACATGGGGACAATGCTTGGGTTCATTTACACTGACGCAGAGATCCCCCGGGAGAAGCTCCGCGAGGCCCTTCGGGACGCCGCCCGCCGGACGTTCAACAGGGTGGTCGTCGACGGCGACACGAGCACGAATGATATTGCCCTCTGCACGGCGACCGGGAGGGCAGGAAAAGTGCCGGTCGAGGAGTTTTCCCGCGCCCTGGAGGAGTGCTGCAGGGCTCTTGCTGTCCAGATCGCCATGGATGGGGAGGGCGCGACAAAGCTCATCGAGGTGACCGTAAAGGGGGCTCCGGGAGAAGAAGAGGCCGCAACGGTGGCACGCACCATCGTTTCGTCGCCGCTCGTCAAGACCGCAGTCTACGGTGCCGACCCGAACTGGGGCAGGGTGATAGCAGCGGCAGGGAGGGCCGATGTGGCGTTCGACCCGGATCACGTTGATCTCTGGCTGGGAGGCGGAGACACTATCCTTCCGCTCGTCAGGGACGGGCAGATCGTGGTCGACCTCCCCAGGGCAAAGGCCCTGATGCAGGGCAGGAAGGTGGTGTTCGTCCTCGACCTTGCCTCTGGAAAAGGCGAGGCAACGGCGTGGGGATGCGACCTCACCGAGAAGTACGTGGAGATAAACGGGAGGTACACGACATGAAGCGCGAAGATGTCCTGATGGAAGCGCTCCCCTACATCCAGGAGTTCCATGGGAAGACGATGGTGATCAAGCTCGGGGGGCATGCGATGATCGACCAGGCAATTCTCGAGATGGCGATACGCGACGTTGTCCTCCTCCAGATCGTCGGGATCAGGCTCGTCCTCGTCCACGGTGGCGGCCCGGAGATCACTGACAAGATGAAGGCCATGGGAAAGGAGCCGCGATTCGTTGGGGGCCTGCGCATCACCGACGAGGAGACTCTCGAGATCGCCCAGATGGTGCTCGTCGGCAAGATCAACAGCAATATTGTCTCACTGATTGCAAAGAGCGGCGCCAAAGGGATCGGTCTCTCGGGGAACGACGGCAACCTGATCATCGCTAAGAAGATGGTACCAAGACGTGTCTGCGTGGGGGGAGAGGAACACGAAGTCGATCTTGGACACGTGGGCGAGATCGAGGAGATAAACCCCCCTGTTCTCCATACCCTCCTCGACAGCGGCCATATCCCAGTGATTGCCCCAATTGCCATCGACCGGAACGGGCAGAGCCTCAACATCAACGCGGACACCGCTGCGGGGGAGATTGCAATCGCCCTCCACGCGTATAAACTCATCAACATGACGGACGTGGACGGCATCCTGGACGCCTCGCGCAGCCATGTCTTCCGCCGGCTGGGTGTCGCAGAGGCGGAAGACCTGATGGCAAAGGGTGTTGTCTCGGAAGGGATGATCCCGAAAGTATCTTCGATTATCCGTGCGGTGAAAAACGGGGTATCGTTCGGGCACGTGATCAACGGGAACATCCCCCACAACCTCCTCCTGGAGATGTTCACTGACGAGGGCGTCGGGACGATGATAACGGCAGGGCGCTAGGGATATTTACCTTTTTTCGGGCATCATTGCACAGGAGACAGAGAAAAAAAACATGGTTGCAGGGTCACGGAAGGTTTCCGTCACCCTGGCACTCCTTCTGCTTCTCCTCGCTCATAGCGATCAACAGCCCGAAGATCTTCTGGACTGAGAGGGGGTCGATCCCTTTTTCCACTGCATAATTGTAGGTGTGTTCCAGCACCTCTCGCGTCCGCTTCTCGTCGCGGACAGGCAGCCCCTCCGCCATCTTGGCCTGGGCCATGCGGGCTGCAATCTGCTGCCTCTTTGCAATCAGATCGATAATGTGCTCATCAATCCCGTTGATCTCGGCCCGGAGTGCATCGATGGGCATACATTCTACCTACGGGGAGTCCGGAGATTTAAAGATGGTGGCGCATTCCAAAGGGCATAAGGTATGAAAGTTCCAGATATACGGACTGAAGAGACATGCTCGAAAGAATCACCCCACGCGAAAGGTCAGACCTCCTGGTAGCGTGGCTTGCCATATCCATCGCATTCTCCCTCATCTTCATCAGGGGAGGTGTGACGCTGGAGACGTTCCTCGTATTCCTCATCGTCTCCTTGTTCACAGTGGGTATCGGGTTCATCCTCCACGAGATGGCGCACAAGTTCACGGCGATGAGGTATGGTTACTGGGCAGAGTTCCGCAAAGACAACCTCATGCTTCTCGTTGCAGTCGTTATGGCAGCTCTTGTCGGGGTCGTGTTTGCGGCTCCCGGTGCAACCGTCATCTACGGGGCATACATCACGAGGGAACAGAACGGGAAGATATCCGCGGCTGGGCCTGCTGTCAACCTGGTGCTGTGCGGGGTCTTTGCAATCCTTGCCTTGGTCGCCGGTATGATCTCTTTACCCATGCTTGCCCTTGTCGGGACGGTCGGCCTGCAGGTGAATGCCATGATCGCCGCATTCAACATGCTTCCCGTCAGCGTGCTCGATGGCAGGAAGGTACTTGCCTGGAACCCGGCAGTCTTCGTGGTCCTGATCGTCGCAGCGTTCGGGATACTGCTGGCATCATATTACATCCTTGCACCATGAAGAGAAGACTGTGATCATCACGAGGCATGACATCCATCCTGTCCATCCCTGGGCAGGCAGGGCTACCCCGAGCACGAAAGGAACGATCTTTTGGGAGGTCGTTCCGGGTGGTGACCGGCTGGAATGGGACCCGGGTGCTGGTTCCTGGCTCGTGCCTTGTGATGACACAAGTATCCTGGGCAGGGATGTCACCTTCCCTCTTTTGCACCGCTCTTGAGCCGGGCGATCACCTCGACGACTGAACGCCCTTTCTCTGCTGCTTTGGCAAGCGCGGTCGGATGCGCATGGATACTCCCGTACCGGTCCATGTCGTTTGCAATGATGTTGTCGTAGTACTCGAATCCCAGCGTATTGAAGAAGGCTGTGACAGCGGGGAATGCCGCGTCAAAGACATTGTCCCAGGAGAGCCCAGCCGTCGAGATAAAGATCCCCTTGTGCTTCCTGACGTGTTCGTCTGAAAAGAACATGGTCTTCAGGATGAACTTCCTCGCCCACAGGAACTGGGCCCGGTCTATCAATCCTTTCAGCTCGGCGGTGATCCCCATGCTGTAGATCGGGGATGCGACTGCCAGGCAGTCGGAAGAGAGGATGCGTTCGAAGAGGGGGATCGCATCGTCCGAGACGATGCAGTTCCCGGTCTTGTGGCATGCGTTGCACCCGCGGCAGGGGGAATAGGCGAGATCCTTGAGGATGACTTTATCTATTTCCGCGCCGGATTCCCGTGCTCCTTCGAGGAACGCATCGAGGAGTGTCTCTGTGTTCCCGTGCCGGTGCGGGCTCCCGGAGAGACCGATGACATGAAGTGTCATTTCACTCCTCCAGCCTCCTTGCGAGCTCTGCAATCACTTCGCGGCCCAATTGTCCGGAGCTTCTGCGTGCAGTGGGGTGCGACAGGATGGCACCCTTCTCGTCGACACCATTGACCATCAGGTACCGGATGTCCCGGTTGGGGATATCGACAACGTGGAAGAAACACTTCACCGTGGGGACAGCGCCATCGAACACGTGGTCCCAGTTCTGCCCGGCCGTGGAGAGGAATATCCCGATACGCTTTCCCTTCCGTTCCAGCGGTACAACGGGGAGTTTCAGAACGTACTTCCTCGACCGGAATACCTGGAAACGGTCAATCAGGGCTTTTGCCTGGGAACAGATCCCCATGCAGAATATGGGTGCGGCAAGGATGAGGCAGTCGGCATCGATGATCTTGTCGTGCAGGACGTCCATCCCGTCGCGCTGGACGCACCTGTTCAGCTTCTCGCAGGCGTTGCATCCCCTGCACGGGTTCACGTCTGCATCGGCGAGGGCAACCTTCTCGATGGCGACACCCCCCTCCTGCTCCATCGCCCCGAGGACCCAGTCAAGGAGCGTCTCGGAGTTGCCACCCCGCCGCGGGCTGCCGGCGAAGGCAAGGACTTTGATATCCATCAATGAACCCTTGGGCCCGGCAGGTGAAAATAATGTGTGAAAGGACAGCCGTTCAGGTTCGAAAAGGGGGGGGTGAGTCTCAGATATTCTTGAAGCAGAGGTACCAGTCCTTGCACTCGTACCCCTCGGAGAGGCGCTTATCCATCTCCGCCTTGTTCTTCGGTGCAGGAACCACGACCTTTTCCCCCGGCTGCCAGTTTGCAGGGGTCGAGACTCCGTACTTGTCGGTCGTCTGGAGGGACTTTACCAGCCTGATAATCTCTGGCATGAAACGCCCTGCAGTGAGCGGGTAGTAGATCATGGCCCGGAGAATCCCCTTGTCATCGATGAAGAAGACCGCACGGATGGCCGATGTGCTGCTTTGCCCTGTGTGGATCATCCCATATTTCTTTGCAACTTTCATGTCGATGTCGGCGATGATTGGGAACGGGATATCGACTCCCATCTTCTCCTTGATGTTGCGGATCCACGCGAGGTGGGAATGGACCGAGTCGATGGAGAGGCCCAGCAGTTGGACGTTGAGGGACTTCAACTCCTCGACTATCCGCGAGAACGCGATGAACTCCGTTGTGCACACTGGCGTGAAGTCTGCAGGGTGTGAGAATAGGACGAGCCATTTCCCCTTGAAGTCGGAGAGTTTCACCATGCCCGAAGTTGTGAGGGCCTCGAAGTCCGGGGCCGGTTCGCCAAGGATGGGCATAGAGCCGAATTCACCACACATGCCCTGTCACTCCTGCATGACCTCGTCAAGCTGCGCCTTTCCATACACGTAGGCAGGCATGCCTGCGAGGAGGAATGCCACGCGAAGCGCCTCTTCGACCTCTTTCTTGGAGATGCCCAGGCTCTTTGCACCTGCAAGCTGCGCCCTTGTCGCGTGCTGGTCACGGAGGGACGCCGCAATAGCAATTGCAATCAATTTCTTGGTCTTGCGGGTGAGCGCCCCGTCGTCCCAGACGTGACCCTCGAGTTTCATCACCATCTCGTGCATCTGGGGATCCTTTTCGGCGAGTTCCTTGAAGAACTTCGGCACCTTGCCGATCATCCGCTCCAGGTCTTTTGTGTCCTTTGCCATACGACGATCACTTCACGAGTTTCATGGGCTGCCCGCAGCAGACGAGTTCTCCGCCGCCGACTTCTTTGACCACAACGACATTCCCGCAGATCTCGCACTCGAAGACCTGCCCTTCCCTTGATACGTTGACCATTCCTTTTCACACCTTCCCTTCGCAACTTTCTATCATTCCATTGAGTTCAGGCCATACGGCTAGACTAGTTCGTCTTCTTTTCCCGTGGCGCCTGTTCATCCTGCGTTGCACTGCATAGTGCCTAATCTGGAGAAAAATGGATATTACAGGTTACTCTTGCCGCGTTTGGGCGGGTTCATCACATCCTCCGGGGTCTTGATGTCCGGACGGATATGCGTCATCGGGAAACACTGGTACTCTTCACAAGAACACTGTGGACACTTGCGGAGGTCCTGTTCCGCTTTGTCCAGGACGAATTCACGTCCGCAGTCCAGGCAGACATACTTGCCGGGCCCGACTTTCTGCCCTGCTTTTGCCTTCTCGGTCAGATCCATCACCACTTGCTAAATGGTAGGAGAGGTTATTTATTGGTTTTGTTCTTCCCACTCAGCACGAGAAAAGGCATTTTTCCGCATTCTTTTCTTGCTATAAATGTCCAGAACCGTATTTCTGCAGGACCACTGCAGTTATGTGGATCCGGGTAGACATCACTCCATGGGATTCCATGTTATCGGGCTTCTCGGGAGCCCCCTTGCCGGGGGAAACACGGCAAAGCTCCTTGACCAGGCTCTCTCGGGAGCACGGGACGCAGGCTGCGATGTCGAGCGGATCGATGTCACTGCATTGACGTTGCATTCCTGCAGGGAGATATTCTACTGTCGTGAACACGAGACCTGCGCCATGAAGGACGATATGATCCCTATTTACCGGAAATTTTCGGAACTTGACAGCCTCGTCGTGGCGACTCCAGTGATGACCATGGGGATACCAGGGGCACTAAAGTCGTTCATCGATCGGTTCCAGGTCTTTTTCATGGCAAAGTTCATGAGAGGCAGACCCCTCGTCACGGAGGAGAAGAAGGCCCATCGCCGCGGCCTCTACATCGGCATCGCCGGGATGAACGTTCCGTACGTCTTCGATGGCGCGAAACTCACGATGAAATCTTTCTTCACCATCATAGACGTCGATTACTGGGACGAGCTCCTGATCCGTGACATGGATACCATCCGGGACATCACCACCCGCCCCGACGTCATGGAAGCGGCCTATCGAAAGGGCTATCGCCTCGGAGAACTCCTCTTCGAAGAAAAATCCTGATTCAGAGGGCCCCCCTCTCCCGAAGACTGGTATAACCCGAACGGGCGACTATTACGTGGTCGAGAAGCCGGATCCCCAGGATCTCGCCAGCTTCCTGCAACTGCTTTGTGATTGCCAGGTCCTGCTGGCTCGGCTCGAGAGACCCCGATGGGTGGTTGTGGACACAGATGATTGCAGCGGCACGATCCGCGATTGCATCGGCGAAGACCTCGCGGGGGTGGACGAGGCTGTGGTTGAGCAGGCCGACGGTAATCGTCCTCTTCTCGATCACCTCGTTCGCCCCGTTGAGCGTGATGCAGATGAAGTGTTCCTGGCTCTTCCCGTTCAGGTCTGAAACGAGGGGGAGGATGTCGGCAGGGTGCTGGACGTGCGTCCTCGCCTCTTCGTCGTTCCGGATGTACCGCCGTGCCAGTTCGAGGGAGGCGAGGATCTGCGATGCCTTGCTCTGCCCGATGCCCTGGAGGCCGACCAGGTCGTCGTAGGTTATATCCCCCGCCCTCCTGGAAAAGAGACCTGCGATATCCTTTGCAAGGGAGAATACGTCCCGGTCCGGAGTCCCATGGCCGATAATTGCTGCAATAAGTTCGTGGTCCGAGAGGGCCCGGGCCCCTTTCCGTGCAATCTTTTCCCGAGGCCTGTCACAGGCAGCGAGATCCCTCATCCGCTTCATGCGATCGCAGGGAGAACGGTTGCAGTCTGAAGAGAAAAAGACGGGTGATCCGTTTCCTGATCGAAAGGGGTTTGTTCAGGAAGGATATGTATTTACCTCCCCCTTCCTGATATATGACCATGGCGACACTGGAAAATGCAATGGAGGCTTTTGCAGGTGAATCCCAGGCAAACCGCAGGTATGCCGCATTTGCCGAGCAGGCCGAGTCAGAAGGGTATAAAAACATCGCACGCCTCTTCCGGGCAGCATCCGAGGCCGAATCTATCCACGCAAAGAAGCTCCTCAAGGTGACGGGGAAGGTCCATTCCACGAAGGAGAACCTTGCCGAGGCAGTCTCCGGGGAGACTCACGAGTATACGGAGATGTATCCCGCGTTCTTCAAGGAGGCCGAGGCCGAGAAGAAGAGCGATGTCGCTCTCGTTTTCACATATGCCATGAAGGCAGAAGAGGTACACGCAACCCTCTACAAGGAAGCCCTCAACAACCTGAACAAGGGTCAGGACATGTCCAACCGGACGGTGTACCTCTGCCCCGTGTGCGGGAATGTCTTCCTCGGAAACGCGCCTGACAAGTGCCCGATCTGCATGGCGGTCAGGAAGGTCTTCAGAGTCATCGATTAGGAAATTTCTCCTTTTTTTACGGTTCGGTTTACTCCCCGTATTACGAGGAGCACTCCGGGGAATAAGGCACAGTTAGGGGATGCTTGACTGGCATCTTTATTAGGCATTCCCGTCAAACACCCCAACCATGCCGAGGGTCACCGTCTACTACACCCAGAACTGTCCCTACTGCCGCATGGTAAAGGCCTACCTGGACCGGCGCGGTGTCGAATATATGGCAATCGACGTGGGTACCGACCATGAACAGGCAAGGAAGATGGTTGAACTGTCAGGCCAGTACGGCGTCCCGGTCATAACCGTCGACGACGAGGTTATTATCGGCTTTGATGCAGAGAGGCTGAACGAGCTCTTCGGGGGAGGAGCAGGGGAGGGGACTTACGATGTCCTCATCATCGGTGCCGGACCCGCGGGGCTTACCGCTGCCGTGTACTGTTCGCGCAAGATGCTGAAAACCGCCATTGTCTCTGAGAATATCGGGGGGCAGGCACTCGAGAGCTGGGCCATCGAGAACTACATGGGGTACCGTGTGGTCTCGGGGCCAGACCTCATGCAGAAGTTTGAGGAGCAGGCAAGGAGCATGGAGAACATCCACCTCGACCTGGACCGCGTGCAGTCGCTCGGGCTGGAAGGGGAGGTTTTCGTTGCGCAGACTGCAACGGGAAAGACATACGTCGCGAGGTCCGTGATCCTCGCCCAGGGTAAGAGGCCCCGCAAGCTCGGTGTGGAGGGAGAGGAGCGGTACTTCGGGCGGGGACTCTCGGTCTGTGCCACATGTGACGGCCCCCTCTTCCGCGACAAGGTCGTTGCGGTCATCGGAGGCGGAAATTCGGCATTGCAGACAGCGATCGAGATGAGCAGGATCGCCCGCGAGGTCCATCTCGTCGTCCGGAGCAAGATCAAGGCAGACCCTGCCTACGTGAAACGGTACGAGGAGAGGAAAAATATCACAACGTATCTCGATCATACCGTCACGGCCCTCCACGGGAACGGGATGCTGACAGGGATCACGATCCGGGACAGCAAGAGCGGGAAGGAGACGACAATTGCCGTTGACGGCGTCTTTGCAGAGGTAGGCTGGATCCCGAACACCGATTTCCTCGAAGGACTCGTACCTCTCAACGACCAAAAAGAGGTGATCATCGATATCAACTGCAACACCGGGGCACCGGGTATCTTTGCTGCCGGGGACGTGACGAGCATCCGGACAAAACAGGTCATCACTGCCGCAGGAGAGGGTGCAAAAGCCGCACTTTCAGCCTACGCGTACCTCTCCCGGTGAATACTTCTTTCCTATTCCACTTTCCGGAACAACACTATCCTGTTCGTATTCGTCCCGGAAGAGTTGTTATCCACGCCCCAGATATGGGACGTCTTGGTGAAGTGCTGGGTATTGACGAGTATCCCCTCGCAGGAGAAACCTGCACGCACGCCGAGCGGGACAACGACTTCGTCAAGGCGCAACGTCCCTTTCTTTACCTCTCCCACCTCGAATGCAACATGACCACCGTTCCGGGTGATGCGGAAGAGCTCCTGGAAAGTCTGCTGCATCACCCGTTTCCAGTCGGCAAGCGACCGGGTGACCGTCATCCGCTTCTCGATCGCTTCCGTGTCGATCCCGCAGAACCAGCACCGGAGCCAGTTGTCCTTCGAGTACTGGACAACGTCGAGGAAAGGCGGCGAGGTAACGGTGAGCTGCACGGAGCCGTCAGGGATTGCGGGGGTTTCGCGTGCGTCGCCCGAGAGGAAAAGCCCTGTCTCTCCTGCAGCACGGAGCCGTTTCCTTTCGTCCGGGGTAACGGTCCGCAGGAGAGACCGGGTCTTCTTCACAATGAGAGCCCTTGTATCCCTGTATTCCGGGACCAGCCCGCGTTCCCTGTTGATCTTTGCCTGGCGTTCCGGGGATACGGCCTGGTTGGGCGGGAGGGTGTATACAGAGAAGAAACCGGGAGAGTGTCCTGTGAGCCTGTTCATTGCAACCATCCTGATCCACTCGTCGATGGAGTCCAGTGACCCCTCTTCCTCCCGTTCGAGGAGGTAGTCCCGGAGAGAGAGGATCTCGGCCTCTGTCCTCTCGTGGTAGAACATGGAGAGGTCAGGGCCGGAACCTTCCCTGCTGTCGCCGTACGGGATCGTCACGAGGCGCGATGCGACCTCGCTTACCATGGGGGGGTCGAATCGCGGGCGGGTCATGACCCGGGAGAGTGGGTTGATGTCATTTGCAACAACGCGCCTCCCTTGCAGGCCCGCCTCGATCGCGGTTGTCCCCCGCCCGCTGAAGGGGTCGTAGACGAGATCACCCTCCCGCGATAACCTCTCAATGAAGAATGCCGGGAGCTGGGGCTTGAAACACCCCCTGTACGAGACCTCGTGGAGCGAGGAGGCCTGCCTCTGCCTCGAGGTCCAGAATTCTCCGTGGATCCTGTCCACTACGGTCCCGTAGAGGTCCACGTGTTCAATGGATGTGGCATTCTCCCATGGAGTTCTTCCGGCCGGAGAGTCCAGCACGGTCATTCCAGAGGGTATGGATCCTTCCAGGTCTTCAATATCACTAATCCCCCGGGATCGTCCCTTCAGCCATCCCTGTTATGTCATTCGAATGACCATCCCTTATCCAATGAACGAGCAGGCCCGCAAGCTCGTGCACCTCGTGTTCGGGGTGGCGATTGCAGCAGTCATCCTCATCCTCCCCCGCGAAGAGGCCATCATGCTGTTTTCAGGATCGCTCCTGGTCGGGCTCGTCCTCACCGATCTCGTGAAGGCCGGCCACCGTGTCCCGCTCGTCACTTTCCTCGTGCTCCACCTGGAACGGGAAGGCGAGTTCCCCGGGAAGGGCGCCATCTGCTTCGTTGTCAGTTCACTCTTCTGCACTGTCTTTTTCCCTTCTTTAGTGGCAGCAACGGGTGTCCTCACTCTCGCGGTCCTCGACTCGGCATCTGCACTCGTCGGGATGCATTATGGAAGGAAAAGGCTGAACGGGAAGAAGACTCTCGAGGGGTTTCTCGCGGGGGTGATCATAAACTCGCTTGTCCTTCTCCTTCTCCTCGACCCCGTCCGGGCATTCCTCGTCTCGCTCGTTGCAGGGACCGTGGAGCTTGCCATCCCCCTGGACGACAACCTCCTCATTCCACCTGCTGCCTGCCTCTGCCTCTCCCTCCTCGGTGCGTAAAGAAGCACTTTCCCCCTGCACCACCCAGGTTTATCTGGAATCCCCCGCAAGTACCAGTCAGGATGGCTGCCGGGAAGGCCGCGTACCTCCGGTCGATCACGAGATCCACGCTCGGGAAGTCGGTCCCGGTCGGAAAGACCCTGGAGGGGGCGACTCCCCCCTCTGTCTTCATCGGGAGCTGGAACTACCCCAGGGTTTATGCCGGGCCGCTGGTCGCACCCATCCACGAGGAGTGTGGGATCATGGACACCCCCGAGTCCTGGATCCCCTCTGGCTGGACGCAGGACCAGATCCTCTCCTGCCGCCTCGAACTCGTGCGGGGGAAGCGGGCGCATGACGTCTCACGCGTCGATGACCCCTTCGCGCTCAAGCTCCAGGAGGTCGTCCTCTCATCGTCATCACTCGAGAGCGAGGTCGAGTTCGTCCGTGCCCCGACAGGCATGTCATTCTCGGAGGAGTTCACCCCCTTCGGCCCGAGCGCCCTGCTCGAGGACTTCCAGGCCGAGTGCGGCCGCTTCGAACCGCACCTCGAACGGAGTTACCATGACACTGACCTCGCTGCATCAGAGGCGATTGTCGATCTCCACTGCCAGGGAGTCCCATTCTCCCGGATCCAGAAGGCCCTCTCGGTCGGTGCACTCGGTCAGGAAAAAAGGAGGAGGCTCGTCCCGACACGGTGGTCGATCACTGCCTGCGACACGGCGCTCGCTGACAACTACCTCGGCCAGGTCAGGCAGAACAGGCTCATCGATTCGGTCAGGGTCCACGAGTTCTCGAGCCTCAACAACCACTATGCCGTCATACTCCTCCCCACACCATGGGAGTACGAGTGGATGGAGGCTTTCCTCCGTGTCCGGGGAGACGAAGAAGTTATCTTCTCCGATCACGAGGGGCCGAGGGGGAAGCGGGAATACTCCTGTGTCGGGGGCTGCTACTACTCCTGCAAGATGGCCATACTCGAGGCCCTCGCCGGACAGGGCCTCCAGGCAGGAGCAATCGTGCTCAGGGAGGCAAGGAAGGGATATGTCCCTCTCGGTGTCTTCAACGTGCGGGAAAACGTGCGGCTGGCAATGCGGCAGCCTTACCGGGAGTTCGAAGACCTTCCAATAGCCCTTGCAGACGTCGCGGGTCGCCTTGTTCTGCCTGTCGAGAGGTTCGTCTCCGAGAGTAATATTCTTGCAGACAGGCTCAAAGGCCGCCAAACTACGCTCGACATGTTCCACGAAGGCAGCATGCCTGGCCCGGCATGACTCGCGGTCCCGGAAAGGCCCATTCGGTCGAGCACGGCCTGGCAGATTTTTCCACCGTTGCATGGGCCGGGTTTTCGCGATTCTCATTCCCCGCGGCGATGAACTCCGGTCTTTCCGGCAGTGGGAAACCGGGAGGCAGGACGATCAAGACACCTTTGCCTTCTTCCTGTCCTTCTCCCTGTAGCCCTCGAGAAGGAGGGACGTGATGTTCCTGACCGGTCGGTCCGTGTGCTCCATGATGTGGAACTCGCAGAAGGGGCAGGAACTCACGACGATATCCGCACCTGTCTTTTCTATCTCCATCCTCCGGTTTTCGGCAAGGGCAGCAGCCACATCCGGCATCCCGGAGCGGACGCCCCCGCCCGAGCCGCAGCAGACAGATGGCATCTCGACCAGGTCGGCGACTCGTGTGATGAGCTCCCGCGGCTCGTCGCGTATCCCCTGCCCGCGCAGCAGGTGGCAGGGGTCGTGGTAGGTGACCTTGACCGGGAGCCTTGCAGGCGGCTCGATGCCGTATTTCGTGAGGACCTCGTTGATGTCCATGACCCTGAATGGCGTTTTGTAATCTCGTTTCAGCGTGGATCCGCAGCCGGCGCACATGGTGAGTACGGTGTCGATATTCCTGGAGACGAAGGCATCGATGTTCCTCTTTTTGAGGGTGTCAACGAAGCCGATCTGGCCGGTGCGGATGAGGGGAGACCCGCAGCAGACCTGCTCCTTCGGGATGACGACGCGGATACCGTTCCTTTTCAGGACTTCCATTGCATCGCGGGCGGTTGCAGGGAGGCGGCCGTTGTACATGCAGCCGACAAAGAAGCCGACTGTCGCCTTTACCGGGCCGTCGGGCTCGATTGTATCGGGTGAGTCCTCAAGGAACGTGGGCCCCGTCCTGACGATGCTCCTCCCTGTCTCCCGGACCAGCTGGGCGACCTCCAGGTGGCGGGGGAGCGTCAGGCCCTTTTTGTTTGCAAGGGCCCGCAGTTTCTCTATCGCCTTGCCCGGGATCTCTATTCCCTTCGGGCAGACCTTCCAGCAGGCCTGGCACGACGTGCAGGTAAAGAGACCGTGCGAGACCGCCTCCATCACCCTGTCATTCCTGTCCCGCGGGTCGAGTTCTAGCCGGAGTTCCTGGCGCATTGCCGCAGGGCCGTCGAACTGGGTGACATCCATCGCCGGGCAGACCGAGATGCAGCAGAAGCACTCGATACAGCTTCGCAGGGGCTTGATCAGCTCGGTCTTCTCGCGATCGGGAACGATTGGCTCTCCGCACGGCTGGATGTGGGGCAGTGTCTCGAGAAACGTGAAGAGGTCGACGATGAGATCCTTCGTCACCGGCAGGTCGAGTGGCTCGACAGTTATCCCATCGATAGCCTCCTCCATGCATGCGAGCACCGGGACCCCGTTCACCCGGACCGCACAACTCCCGCACTGCCCTGCCCTGCAGCAGTAGCGGAACGAAAGTGTCGGGTCGATATCGTCGTGGATGGCCTGGAGGACATGGAGGACGCGGGCGCCATCGTTGACATCCACCACGTAGTTCTGATAGTGGGGTTTTTCATCGCTCTCCGGGTCGAACCGGAAGACGCGGACATGGATCTTTTTCATGCCCTCACCACCGTCTCGATCCCGCAACGTTCAAGGGACTGGTATGTGTGCCCGTATGGAGAGTTCCGGGCATCCCACGTCTGGACCACGTCTTTTCTCATGTGCGCCCCGCGGCTCTCTTTGCGCAGGAGTGCGCCCCTTACTACAAGCGAAGCAGAAAGCAGCATGTTCTGCACCGTGCAGCATTCGGTGAGGTTCTCTCTGGTCCTGGCAAGGAGGCGGAGAGAGGAGAGGTGGGTGATCACATCGAGAGTCTTCTCCAGGTCCTTTTCAGTCCGGAATATCCCCGCACCCTCCCACATGGCGGTCTTCAGGGACCGGGTCACAATGGAAGGTGAGACATCCCCGTCAAAGAAAGTAGCGAGACGCTCTCCCTGTGCCTCGATCGCCTCCCTCCCGATGCGGTAACCCCCCCTTGGCGATTTACCCGCGGATTCGCCAGCCCGTTTCCCGAAGACCTGCGTGTCGGCGAGGGCATTCCCGCCGAGCCGGTTTGCACCGTGGACGCCCCCGGTAACTTCCCCGCAGGCAAAGAGACCAGGTACTGTTGTCCCGGCCTCTGGCGTGATGCGGAGGCCACCCATGACATGGTGGGCTGTAGGGGCGACTTCCATGGGCTCTTCCCGGATATCCAGGCCGAACTTGAGGAACTGCTCGAGCATGACAGGCAGTCTCTCCTCCACCTGCTGCCGTGGCAGGTGGGTCACGTCGAGGTACACCCCCCCGTGCGGCGTGCCCCTGCCCTCCAGGACCTCGGTCGCGATGGCCCGCGAGACGACGTCCCTGGTGGAGAGCTCCATCCTGTCGGGGTCGTACCTTGCCATGAACCGTTCGCCGGCGGCGTTCCTGAGGACACCCCCCTCCCCCCTGACAGCCTCGGTGATGAGGCGTCCCCTTGCATCGTAGGGGTAGACTGCGCCGGTGGGATGGAACTGGACCATCTCCATGTCGATAAGCTCGGCCCCGGCCCGGTACCCGATGGCAAACCCGTCCCCGGTGCCGCTGGAGGAATTCGTGGAAATGTCGAAGATCTGCGTGCCGCCCCCCGTCGCAAGGACCGTTGCATCTGACCGGATAGCAATGATCTCTCCCTTTTCGTCGAGGCATAGCGCCCCTATCACGCGGTCGTTGTCCCGCACGAGGTCAAGCGCGGTCACCTCGTTGAAGATCTCGACGCTTGTCGATGTCAATCGTTCGATGAGGGTCATCATCATCTCGTGGCCGGTCCTGTCACCTGCGTAGCACGTCCTGGGAAAACTCTGGCCTCCAAAGGGCCTTTGGGCCACTTTACAGCTGTCTGTCACGTCAAAGACAGCCCCCCACGCGAGCAGGTCGTTCACCCTCTGCGGGGCTTCTGCAACGAGGATACTGACGAGTCCAGGTTCGTTGAGGTAAGCCCCGCCTTTCATCGTGTCCTCGTAGTGAGTCTCGCAGGAGTCCTGTTCCCGCAGGACGGCATTGTAGCCCCCTTCTGCCATGGGGGTACACCCGCCCTTGCCCGCAATCGTCTTGGAGACAAGGATGGTCTCCCCGAACCCCGAAGCCTCAATGGCAGCCCTGACCCCTGCTCCGCCACTCCCTATGACGAGGACGTGGCAGTCCAAAACCTCGGCTGACCGCATCTTATTATAATGTGGGTCATATACGTACATAAAGAGATTGTAAAGGACAGCGTGAGCCCAAATGAGGTTTTTGATGAAATTTGGCGGCACTTCTGTTGCAGATAGCGGAAGTGTCTCCCGCGTCGTGGATATCGTGGAGTCATTCTATCGTGCCGGGAACGAGGTCGCAGTCGTTGTCTCGGCCCAGAGGGGAGTGACGGACCAGCTCATTGCCATTGCGTCAGAACTGGCTAACAACACTGATTCAGGCGAGATCGGGTCATTCATCAACTCCCTGCGTGTCCGGCACGGGAAGGTCCTCCTCGAGACGGCCGAGGACTACGCCGACGAGGTGGGGCTCCTCCTCGAGGAGCAGCTAGGCAACCTGGAAAACATCCTCACTGCAGTGCACAACCTGCGGGAACTCACCCCCCGGTCACTCGACTACATTATCACATTCGGCGAAAGGCTCAACAGCCTGGTCGTTTCAGCGGCACTGAAACAGCGGGGCGTCCCGTCCACGACGCTCGACGGCTGCGAGGCAGGCATCGTGACGACACCCAGCCATGGCGAAGCTGTCGCTATTCCTGCGAGCGAGGGAAAGATCAAGAGCCACGTGCTGCCCCTGCTGGCGAGCACCGTGCCTGTCATCATGGGGTTCATGGGGTGCACAGAGAAGGGAGTCGTCACGACGCTCGGGAGGTCAGGGTCTGATTACTCAGCAGCGCTGATCGGAGCAGCTATCGAAGCCGACGAGATTGTGATCTGGACGGACGTTGACGGGATCATGACCTCGGACCCGCGTATCATTCCCGATGCCCGGGTGATCCCGCAGATTTCCTACGCTGAAGTCATGGAACTCTCCTATTTCGGCGCGAAGGTCATGCATCCCCGGTCCATCGAGCCTGCCATGAAGAAGGACATCCCTGTCCGTGTCAAGAACACGTTCAACCCGGCACACCCGGGGACTACCATCGTCAGGGGCCAGAAAAGGGACAGCCGTGTCGTAAAAGCCCTCACTTACATCGAGAAGGTAGCCCTTGCAAACATCTGCGGGGCACAGATGATCGGAAGACCCGGGGTTGCCAAGGCAATTTTCACACTTCTTGCCGACCGGGACATCAACGTGATGATGATCTCGCAGGGATCATCAGAGGCCAATATCTCTCTTGTCATTGACGAAAACCAGGAGGACGCTGCAAAGGAAGCCCTCTCCGTGCTTGTCACGGAGGGCCGTGTCAGGGAAGTGACTACGAACCGCGATGTCTGCGCCGTTGCGGTAGTAGGGGCAGGGATGGCAGGTGCGAGGGGGACTGGAGGCAGGATCTTTACGGCACTCGGCAACGGCGATGTCAACGTGATGATGATCTCGCAGGGATCGTCCGAGCTGAACATCTCGTTCGTCGTGACAGAGGCGGACGGGCCCAAGGCCGTCCGGATACTTCACGACGAGTTCCGGCTCTCCGAGGAGGACAATGAGTAACGGGCCGCCCAGGACTTACCGCGAAGCCGGGGTGGACATCGACCTCGAGGCAGAGGCCATATCAGCCCTTGTCGGGAACCTGACTTTCAGGCGCGAGGGCAAGTACCGGATGGTCTCCCCTGCGGGGCATTATGCAGGTTTTGTAGAGTTTGGCAAGCATGTCCTTGCCCTCACCGTGGACGGTGTCGGGACCAAGATGAAAGTCGCCGAACGGCTCCATAACTGGACAACCGTCGGCATCGACTGCATGGCCATGAACGTGAACGATCTCTTCGTCATGAACATCGAGCCCGTTGCCTTCGTGGACTACATCGCGTCAGACTCGCTCTCGGTGGAGCGGATGGCCCAGATCGGTGCCGGCCTGAACGAAGGGGCGCGACAGGCGAACGTGACCATCGTCGGCGGCGAGACCGCGACCTTGAAGGGGCTTGTCAATGGTCTCGACCTTGCCGGGACGTGCCTCGGCATCCAGGAGAGAGATAAGGTGGTCTCCGGCGATGAGATACTCCCAGGCGACGCAGTCATCGGCGTCCCCTCTTCCGGCATCCACAGCAACGGACTCTCGCTCGCCCGGAGCATCGTCGAGAGCCTCGACGCATGGGAAGAAAGGCTCTCTTCAGGGCGGACAATTGCCAGTGAACTCCTAGCGCCTACGCGGATCTACAGAGAGGCACTTGTGGTTGCGGCAGAAACAGAGGTCCACGGTATGTGTCACATCACGGGAGGAGGGCTCCTCAACTTCAGGAGGCTCTCGCAGTACGGGTTTGATATCACGGACCCCCTGCCCCCCCACGAGATCTTCACCTGGCTCAGGGAGATGGGGGGCATCAGCCTGGTCGAGATGTACCGGACTTTCAACATGGGCATGGGCTATGCATACATCGTGCCGGAATCTTCAGTGGATTCGGTCCTCTCCAGGGTAGATGGAAGCAGGGTCGTGGGAAGGGTGTCTGCAGACCCGGGCGTACGGCTCGAGGGAACTGCCATTCGTTGACCGGGCAGGGCCCGGCTTTCCTTCGCCAAACCATTCCAGAAGGAACTGGTATGGAAATTTAGTGGTTCACTTTATAAAACGGGGAGAAGGGTTGAAATCTTCGTTTATTGAGCCTGATGCGCACATCGTGGCGTTATGGAAAGGGTATCCATTTCATGTGCTCGTACTCTCCCCCCCCTCGTCCATAGCAGCGGTGATGGGATAGACCCTGGCTCGATCGTCAAGGATGGCAGAGTTGCCTGTCGGGTCATCGATGATGAGCGTGACAGGGAACCGGCCCTCCCTCGCGTCTGTGAGCTTCTCGCGGAGGGCATGGGCACGGGCAAGTTCTTCCCCGTCCTCTGTCCAGAGGATGACGCTTTCGACAACCCTCTCCACGCGGTCGAGGACACCCTCTACGTTCGAGACGAAGCCCTCGCATGCAGGGCCCGGCGCGATCTCGACGCCGAGTTCGGGGATGGTGATGGTGCCGTTCATGCTCCTGACAACGCGTGCGGATAGATCCCCCTCAGACAGAACGGCAAACTCCCACCGGGAGGGTTCAGCATGTTTCAAGAGCTGCGTGTCGACGAACCTGAACCCGCACGACGGACAGCGTGTACTGATGAGGAGGAGACCAGAAAAGTAAGGGATATCTTCGGTCTGGTAAACGTATTCGATCTCCGTATTGCAGACAGGGCAGGGACCGGGGACAACCCTGCGCACGTTTCAGCTGACCCCCCCGATCTTTTCCCGCGAGATCTTAACGGAGTTGGGCGTAATGACCACGTATCGCTGGTCGCCGAGTCCGATTATATCGCCGTTGACGTCCTTTGCGACTTCTTTTAAGTCTTTCAGGACCCGTTCGTACGTAACCTTGTCTGCTTTCAGCTTCGCAATGTCCGCGATAACGATGTTCCCGTTGTAGACCTCGTCCTTGACGCGGGGGCTGTCCTTGATATCACCGATAGATGCTATCTTGACAAAAAGAGCGGGGGCCCCCTCTTCCTCGGCCTCGAGGGCTTCGAGGTCGAGATCCATGTAATCGTCTTCGTAGGAGGGAGTACTCTTTCCAAGCAGGGTATCTAGGAATTTCACCATGAAAAATGGTCTATTGTTACTTATTTAATAGTATCTATACAACCGGGGTATATCTCCTTTCAAAGTGCCCGGATTTTTCCTTTTTCAGGACGACGGAGAGGAGGGAAATGCCTGTATTCAGAACTCGAGCACCCAGATCTCGTCGCCCACGAAGTGGATGGTCTTGACAACCTTCCCGTTTTCCTTCTCCTGCATCTGTGCCGCATCGAAGAGGGCAATCCCGACCGCAAGGGGTTTTCCGTACTTCTCCTCGACGACCTGTACTGGGCACCCTGCCCGGACATCGGGCGAGATTGACGTGATACCTGGCCGCATCACGTCTGCACCCTTTGCAACGAAAGGGACTGCGCCCGAGTCCACCACGATCTTCCGTTCCGTAAATGGGTGTTCGAGGAGCCCGCGTAGAGTGGGAAAGACGACGCCCTTTGTCTCCATCAGCAGAGGCCTCCTCCTGACGAGGAAGAGCGTGACTTCTCCACTGGTCTCCACGATCTCGATCCCCTCGGTGGAAAAGAGATCGGCAGAATCCCCTATCTCGGCACGCAGCCGGTTTTTGAGGTTTTCTGCCTCCGACCTGCGCAGGGTGTGCCGTTTCCTCGGCGTGATCCTGGTCATCTGTCAACTCCTCTTGAATAATAGGTGCCTGATACGAAAAAAGTCGTCAGCGGGGAGGAGGGGCAAAAGATCCATCAGGGTCCTGCAACAGGAAAAAAGAACCAATGGGGACTTCTTTAGGGTCTTCTTTATTCTGCAGCACATTTATGTATCCATGCTGCGCACATAATGTACCCCAAACTGAGTGAACGTGGGTACGATTATGACGAAACGGCCGTTGGATATTTTGGATCAGGTGCTGAACCGGCAGCCTGTCATCGTATCCCTCAAGGGCGGAAGGGAACTTCGCGGGGTCCTGCAGGGTTATGATGTGCACATGAACCTCGTGCTGGACAAGGCGGAGGAGATAGAGGGTGGCAAGACACGGAGTGTCGGCACACTCATCGTGCGCGGGGACAACGTGATTTATATCTCCCCCTCCCTTGAATAAAAAGGAAAGACAAGGTGAGTCATGTCGAAAGGAACACCATCAATGGGAAAGAGGCAGAAGAGGACGCACATCGCCTGCCGCAGGTGCGGAAGAATATCGTACCATGTGCGTCACAAGACCTGTTCAGCATGCGGTTTTGGAAGAAGTTCGAGGATACGCAGTTATAAGTGGACGATGAAACGGCCAAAGGTCCCCACCCATTGACGACCCATCATGTGCGGTATCGTTGGCATCAGGGATGCTGGCGGGGTCTCTTTTTCTATTTATTATGCACTTTATGCACTCCAGCACCGGGGGCAGGAGAGTGCCGGTATCTCCACGTTCGATGGGGCAAGGCTGTACAAGCACAAGGGCCAGGGCCTCGTTGCCGAGGTCTTTGACTATTCTATCCTCAAGTCCCTGGAGGGAAACGTCGGTATAGGGCACGTACGGTACCCGACGACCGGTGCGAACCGGCCTGAAAACGCCCAGCCCTTCAACTTCACCTACCGCGATCACGTCTTTTCAATCGCCCATAACGGGAACCTTGTCAACAGCCGCCAGCTCCGGGACGAGTACGAGTGCCGCGGCCAGACATTCTGTTCCACGACCGATACAGAACTCATTGCAAAGGTCATCACAGAGGAGATGAGCAACTCGGGGTGCATCGAGGACGCTGTCCACAGGTGCATGAGGGTTCTCAGGGGGTCCTATTCCGTGGTGATGATGATCGACGGCGTGCTGTACGGGTTCCGCGACCCACTTGGTATAAAGCCGCTCTGCTTGGGCCGGACAGAAAATGGGTTGATCATCGCATCGGAGAGCGTCGCTGTCGATGCTCTCAGCGGGACATTCATGAGGGATGTCGTACCGGGAGAGCTGATCTGCATCGACGACGGGGGGATGCGGAGCATGCAGATCGCCCGCGCTTCGAGAAGGGCCCACTGCATATTCGAGTACATCTACTTCGCCCGTGCGGATGCTGTTCTCGACGGTGCACTTGTCTACGATGTCCGGTTGAAAATCGGGGGGAAACTTCACGAAGAAGCCCCCGTGCCTGCAGACTCTGTCTGCCCCGTCCCTGACTCGGGCACTGCATACGCGATAGGGTACGCTGCCCGGTCGTGCATCCCGTTCATGGAGAGCCTTCTCAAGAATCGGTACATGGGCAGGACGTTCATCATGTCCACGCAGAACGAGAGGGAGCGGGCAGTTCGGATCAAGCTCAATCCCATCCGGAAACACCTGGAGAATGGCTCCGTTGTGCTCGTGGATGACAGCATCGTGCGCGGGACGACGTCGCGCCGGATCATCGGCATCATGCGGGACGCAGGTGCCAGCGAAATACACGTCCGAATTGGGTCGCCCCCGATCGTGGCACCCTGCTACCTCGGTGTCGACATGCCCACCCGCGAGGAACTGATTGCGCACGGGAGAAACGAAGAAGAGGTCCGGAGGCGCATAACGGCCACCACCCTGCACCACGTTACGATCGATGCCCTGATCGAGGCGGTCGGTATCGGGAGGGAGAACCTCTGCACCGGGTGCCTGACAGGCTGTTATCCCGTCGAGATCCCGGGGGAAGACTCAAAACCGGCGACCGTCGACTTCCTCGACGGGACATACCAGACGCGTCTCGAACGGTTCGGGACCTGAACCCCTGCCTTTTTTTCTTGCCGGGACATCGCCGGAAATACTCTCCTGAAAATACCTGGCCACGTTTCGTGAACTGGAAAAACCTGTGGGGAACCCGAAAACAGCGGTGCTCTATAGCGAGGGATGGATTTGAACCATCGATCTACGGGTTATGAGCCCGTCGGGATATCCTGACTACCCCACCTCGCTGAGACGTATACAGTGGATTAATTAATTCACTATCTGCAGAGATATAGTTTGCCCCAAAATAACGCCGGGTGATCGGGAGAGGGACGAAAGAAGTGATTATCTGGACGATGCACCATAGGAAAGTACATGGACGACGAGGAACTGCAGCGAATCAGGGAGAATAGACTCCGCGAGCTCGAGTCTCGGCTCGCGCAGCAGAAATCGAAAGGACAGCAGCATCCTGCAAGTGTGCTCATTGTCGATGAATCCAACTTCCCGGCACTCCTCTCGGAACACCCGAGGCTGGTTGTCGATTTCTGGGCGGAGTGGTGCGGCCCGTGTCGCATGGTCGCCCCGGCCATCGAAGAACTCGCTTCTGCAATGGCAGGCAGAGTCACCTTCGGAAAGTGCAATACCGACCACAACCCCCGTCTGGCAGCGCGGTTCGGGATCTCGGCCATCCCGACCATCCTCCTCTTCCGCGAGGGAGCGCTCGTCGACCGGGTCATCGGGGCATACCCGAAAGAGGCAATCCGGGCAAGGGTCCTCCGGGCGTTCGGAATGGAGGTGTGAGGCGCCAGGCATATGCCTCTCTCTCCCACAACCCAGAGTCTCCGGTTCGAACCCCCCGATTCCCCCCAGGGTATGCATCCCCGCAACGCAACCATATTTATGCTGCGGGCATCACATCTCTACCTGAATGGCAAAAACCCGCATAATCGTCGCCCTCTCGGGTGCAAGCGGCATCGTTTACGGGATCCGTCTCCTCGAGGCCGCCCGCGAGCTTGGCGTCGAGACGGACCTCATCATGACGGACCTCGCGGCTCGGATGGTCGAGATCGAGACATCCCTCGACCCCGACCAGGTCACTGCACTCGCGACAAGGGTGCACGACACTTTCGATTTCACCTCCCCGCTTGCGTCGGGCAGTGTCAGACACCATGGGATGATCGTCATCCCGTGCAGCATGAAGACTGTCGCAGGGATTGCATGCGGTTTTTCCGACAACCTGCTGCTGCGTGCTGCCGACTGTACATTGAAAGAACACCGCACGCTCGTCCTCGTCCCCCGCGAGACACCCCTCTCGGCCATTCATCTCCGCAACATGCTCGTTCTTGCAGAGGCGGGGGCCGTCATCCTGCCCGCGTGCCCTGGCTTCTACCACCGGCCGCAGAACATCCAGGACCTCGTGGACCATGTCGTCGGCAAGGTATTCGATATTCTCGCCATCGATCACCACCTCTACCACAGGTGGAGAGAGGGGGATACGGCGTGAAAACTGGCCCTTGCCTCCAACATTCGGACACATCGCGCATTCCCGGCCAGTCCCCTCCAAGATGGGGGATATTGCAGGAAAGTCTTATGAACAATGGCACATGACGAGCCGGGAGAGGGAAAGGAGGGAGGGTATAGTGCCGCGACGAGATCAGATCCCCTTGCACAACTCTTTGCAAGGCCAGTTTTCCTCGCCCTCACGATCGGGATACCATTCTGCACTTTCAAGCTGCTGTTTGGAGTAACAGCTGTTCGCGTAGCGTTACAGTCTTCGAATGGATTCCTATTCGGTGCTGGCCTTGCCATCGCTGCCTGGGCACTCGCAGACCTTGCCATGAACGTGGGAAGGGCTCTCATGGATATCATACACCGGGATGCCCGTTTCGAGTACTGCACGATAGCCCAGATAGGTGCCTTCTTCGGGACGCCGTCGGTCTTTCTGGCAATCGATACCCTGATCTCCTTCCTCGTTATATGCACAATGCTCTGGTCCGGATGGATTGCCCTCCTCTCGCCCTGGCAGGCATCGCTCTGGTATGCGGCGACCACCCTGAACCTCGTATCCCTATCGCTCGTCCTCCTCCATGAAGAGGTCCGGCGGGTCCGGTCCGGAATATGATGAATTCCCGGGGTGTCCGGCGTGAAATGGGATATAACAGGGACATTAGACAATACTCCTCTCTCGTAAGACATTCCAATAACCGGAGGAACACAGGACACGGTCTCATGTAATTCCGCAAAGTGCGATATACGTCAGGACACAAAAGATAACCGCGTGCGGAGAGAACATGTGGATCAACGGATGGATTCCGAGATTTTTTTCGACCTGCACGAAGCCCTCAGGGACGTGCTCTCCCACAGGCTGGACTGGTCCCATCTCCGGGAGGTCCAGACCCGGACCTACCGGGCGTTCGGCACTGGCAGCGATGTACTTGTAATCGCCCCCACGGCGGGGGGAAAGACGGAAGCTGCCCTCATCCCGGTCATCGATGCGATCCTCAAGGAAGGCAGCCCCGGGGTCGCTTGCCTGTACATCTCGCCGCTCAAAGCCCTTATCAATGACCAGGAGGAACGGTTTCTCTCATTCTGCATCCCGACGGGGCTTGACCTGAAGGTCTGGCACGGTGACGTACCCAGGGGTGACCGCTCATGGGATGACGGAGAACCTCCCCACGTCCTGATGATCACACCCGAGTCTCTCGAGGTGCTCATGGGTGAAAAAACCCTTGCACGGGACCTCGCCCATATGCGGTTCGTAATCGTGGACGAACTCCACTCATTCGTGGAGTCGGAGAGGGGAGTGCACCTCCGGGTCCTCCTCGACCGGCTGGACGCGCTGGCAGGCTCCCATGTCCAGAGGCTGGGGCTATCGGCAACGGTGGGGAACCCTGACGAGGTGCTCCTCTGGCTCTCGGGAGCGGGTCGGGAAGGGGAACTCGTGGAGGTCGTGCAGCCCCCGCGGGAGAAGAAGTTCTCCTTCCATGTCCAGGAAGATCCCGCTCGCAGGACGAGTATCGTGGCAGGGCTCGTTGCGGATAAAAAAGCCCTCGTCTTTGTCAACAGCCGTGCAGAAGCAGAGGAACTGGGAAGGGCACTCCGGGGAACGGTCAGCCACCTCTTTGTCCACCACTCTTCCCTCTCTCCCCAGGTGCGGAGGGCTGCCGAGGAGTCCCTCGGGGGCGGGGAGAGTGCCTGCATCATCTGCACGAGCACGCTCGAACTGGGGATCGATATCGGCGACCTCGATATCGTCGTTCAGGTCGGGGCCCCGGCATCTGTCTCCTCTTTCCTCCAGAGGATGGGGAGGAGCGGGAGGCGGGGGGAGTCACCGTACATGGCGTTTGTCCTCTCCGGAGCAAGGGAGCTCCTCGTGTGCACTGCAGTAATCGAGAGTGCGCGGAGAAAGAGGGTGGAGCCGCTCGACCCGAAAAAGAAGCCATACAACATACTCGTTCAGCAGGTCTTCCTTGCGGTTCTCCGGCACCGGCGGACGACTGCGGCCCGCCTCGAGAGAGAGATAGGGAGACTTGCAGCGTTCACCGACCTGCCACAGGGCATACTCAGGTTGCTTGTCGCATTCCTCGAGGAGGAGGGTTTCCTCGTCAGAGACGGTGAATTCCTGATGGCCGGTCCCCGGATGGAAGCCCTGTATGGGAGGTCCCAGGGAAAAGACCTCTATTCCGTCATCCAGGGCGGGGGCGAGGTGAGGGCGGTCACGCCTGACGGGGAGCAGATCGGGAGGCTTGACGCAAAGTACGTTGCAGGCAGGGGCTGGGAGGGGTTCTCGCTGGGTGGAATGGACTGGACCCCGGTCGGGAGAGACGAGCAGCACGGGCTCGTTGTCGTGGTGCCCGGGGGAGACAGCGGAGGGCGTGCTTTTTGGACGGGTGGCAGGCCTATAGGCCTCTCGCCCGAGGTCTGCCGTTCGATTCAGCGGATCATCGCTCGGGGCCGGGCACTCCTCCCCCTTGCACAGCGGGAGGAAGAGGAACTTGCGGCGTTCATCGCAACGTTCCCCCCGCTCCACCCGCAGGGTATCCACGTATGGGAGACAAGGGGGAAGAAGAAGGTGGACGTTGCCGTGCTCACGTTCCTGTCCCGCGGCAAGAATGCACTACTCGTGCTCCTAATCAGGTCTGTGCTCGGCGAGCACACGAAGGTCCGGTACGATGACATATCCCTCTTCTTCCCTGCTATGGGAGGCGAGGGGTCAGCTGACCGGGTGCTGGAAGCGCTCCGGAGCATCCAGGAGATGACCGCAATGGAGATGGAGGAGATCGTCCCCATTCCCTCCCCGCACCAATCTGCTTGGAAGTTTGCAGCAGCACTGCCGCCAGCGTTCCTGCACGAAATGGCAGCATTCGATACGTGGCAGGTGGATAAGTTCGCTGAGGAGTTCAGGAAACTCCCCCTGTACCGCGTATCGCCGCCAGATGTGCCTGGTCCGGCCTGAACCTAGCGGGGACAATACAGGCCCACGCAGACCACGTGCGCGGGGGGACTTGCAGTCGAGATGGCAGGGAGGAGACCTCGATGGCAGGATCATCATCCATCGGGCATACGGCCGCACCCTGTGTTTTCCCTCCCTCACGAGGAGATCTTTGCAATCAGCCGCGCCACGTTCTCGGCAAAGACGCGCACGGTGTTCATACCCTCCACGTCTTTCCAGCATTCTCCTGGATTCCAGCCAAAGACGATGTTCCAGTAAGTAGAACCGGGGACGATCATGTTGTTGATCAAAAAGAACATGAGCATCTCCTGGATAGTCGCGGTGTGGCCACCCCTCCTGGCGACCGCAATGGGTCCCCCGACCTTCCAGGTGAGGAAGCGGTCCGTCGAGCGGGATACCATCCCTATCCTCTGGAGAGCTGCCATCACGTCACCGCGTGCAGTCCCAAAGTAGACAGGGGATGCCACGATGAACCCCTCCGCTCCCCTGATGCTGTCGATGATATCGGAGAGACCGTCCTCGAGGACGCAGTTGCCTTCCGCGGCACACCTGTTGCATGCCGTGCAGGACTCGATCTTCTTGCCGGCAAGCGAGATTATCTCTGTCTCGAGCCCATGCTCCTGGATGACATGTGCACATTCCGTGATGACCTGGGACGTGTTTCCATCCGGCCGGGGGCTCCCGCAGAGCAGTACGACTTTCATTCAGATTCCTCCAGGAAAGAGTGCGTGCGCCTTTTATTTAGGTATGGGAGGTCGGGAGCAAAAGAAATCCGCAGCATGGCCACTGAGGAGATCCCTGCTATACGCAAGAATTCCAGAATCGAGGCAGACAGGATGGGGGGCTGCTGGGAGAGGAGTACGGATTCTTGTCCTTTCTCCCATGCGTGTAATAAACCATTATTACCTTGTCCCGCCAATTCTCTGGAAAAACCGGTGGCTATATGAAGGAACATCTCCACGTCAAAGGCGCAGGAGAGATGTCCGGGAACATTCCACCAATTCTTGATGGGAGCCACTATGGTGAAACGGAGAGACAATGGAGAACAGGTACAGTGACCTCGATTTCGAATCGCCACGGCAGGAGAAGGTAAAGGAACTGAGGTCGAGAGGGATCGACCCTTATCCCTTTGCATTCGAAGGGAAGCAGGCAGTTGCAGAGGTCAGGGAACGTGCGGCCAGCGCCGGGCACGAAAAGGGGACTGAACTCTTCAGGGTTGCCGGGCGGCTCTATACGATCAGGAACCATGGCAAGACCTTTTTTGCCGATCTCCAGGACGAGAGCGGAAGGATCCAGCTGTATATCCGGAAGAACGACATCGGGGAGGAGAAGTTCGACCTCTTCGGTACCTGTTTCGAAAGGGGGGACATCGTCGGCGTGCAGGGATATGCCTTCCGGACAAAAGTGGGGGAACTCACGCTATGGGTTGAGGATATCACGATCCTTGCCAAGGCACTATGCTCCCTTCCCGAGAAGTTCCACGGTCTCCGCGATGTCGAGAAGCGGTACAGGCAGCGCTATGTCGACCTAATCGTGAACCTGAACGTCCGCGAGACATTCCGTACCAGGAGCCGGATCATTTCAGCCCTTCGCGAATACCTCGGAGAGAGGGGATACCTCGAGTTCGAGACACCCATCCTCCAGCCTGTGTACGGCGGAGCGAATGCACGTCCATTCACCACGTTCCACCATTATCTCCAGCAGACGCTTTTCCTGCGCATCGCCCCGGAACTGTACTTGAAAAGGCTCGTCGTCGGGGGATTCGAGAAAGTATACGAGATTGCTCGGAATTTCCGGAACGAGGACATCGATACCCAGCACAACCCCGAGTTCACCATGGTGGAGATTTACGAGGCCTACCGCGACTACAACGACATGATGGCCCTCTGCGAGGGGATCATCTCGAATATTGCGGAGAAGATCCATGGAAAGACAGTCATCCCTTTCGGGGAGACCACTATCGATCTCACCCCCCCTTTCCGGAGGATGACGATGGACGAGGCAGTTCGTGCTTTTGCAGGGATCGATATCTGGAACCACACTTTCGAGGATCTCCAGGCGATCGCGCGAGATAAGGAGATCGAGGAGTGGGAGAGTGCAGGAAATCACCGTGAGATGCTCGTTATCCTCTTCGAAGGTCTCGTCGAGGAGCAACTCGTTCAGCCGACGTTCATCTATGATTTCCCTGTCGAGAACTCGCCGCTCGCGAAAAGGCACAGGTCGCGTGAGGGTTTCACAGAGAGGTTCGAACTCTTCGTCTCGGGCATGGAACTTGCAAACGGATTTTCAGAGCTGAACGACCCGGTCGACCAGCTCGCCAGGTTCCAGCGGCAGGAGGAGAAGAGGAAGGCTGGGGACCTCGAAGCCCAGATGCTTGACTATGACTTCATCGACGCACTGGGCTACGGGATGCCCCCGACAGGCGGGGTCGGTATCGGAATAGACCGCCTCGTAATGCTCCTTGCCAACCGGCCCTCTATCAAGGAGGTCATTCTCTTTCCCCAGATGAAACCGGAGGAGGGAGTTGAGAAGAAGGGCGAGACCGACACCTGATATCCACTTCTTTCCGGAAAGAGAACCACGCGCACGTTTCACATCCTGACACTCAAGGTCCCGCAGTCCCGGGGCTGTCTTCATTCGGGGTGATGAAAAGGGGGGTGGAGGGGCTTTATACTCCCACCTCCCGGAAAAAAGGTCAGAGAAGTGCAGAAGTGATCCCGATGACCCCTGACTGGATGATGACTGCGGTAGCAATGATGACTCCTGCCATCTCCAGGGCGACTGCCACGTTACCTTTCTTGATCTCTTCGAACTCCGAGATCCCCTTGGTCAGTTTGTCGAGGACCCAGAGTGCGAGGTAAATGGCCGCTATCGCAAGGATGATTCCAAGGACGAGCTGGAGGATGGCAACTACAATCGCGATGACCCCGTCCATTGAGAAGAGACCGACCGAGAGGGCCTTTGAGATTCCAAGCGAGATCCCGGACACCCCTGACTGGATAACTATTGCGATGGCAAAGAAGATTGCCGCAACGATGATTCCCACCGCAGGGTTGCCCTTTGCCAGCTCTTTCTCCTCTTCGATACCCTTTGTGATCCGAGACAGCACGGAAAACCCTATGTAGAGCGCGACAACTGCCAGGATAATGGCAATTATCAACTGGATGATACCGACTGCAACATTGGCAAGCAACATGTTAATTCACCACACCTTACGCTTTTCTTACTATTGTCAGTCCATGCACTTGATAAATTTTTTGCAGAAAAATTGAAATAACGAGGAAAAAGAATGAAGCACTCCGAGTGACTTCCCGGGGTGTTTTATCTCTATTGGCGGAAAAAAGAGAAAACACCATGTGCATCCCGGGAAAATATTTATAAGCATGGAGAAGAGAGGGTTTTTATAAAGGAATCCGATCAGTCAAGTCCACATCCTTTACCTGGCCTGGAATACCACGGGGTTGCAAGTAATGATCCTCTTGAGGTGGCGGGAATTTACTCCCCTGGTGGGTCTGCCATGCCCGGTCCGACCTGGAGGCGAAATTCATGAGAATGAGTCAAAAAAACGTAATGTTATTTGTCGCCGTCATTGTTCTCCTTGCACTTGCTGTTTCACCGGCGGCAGCCGAATCATCCCTGTCTGTCGATGTATACGGACTACCCCTTGTCTTTGTCCAGAACGAGGGGCAGGTGGGAGATGACGTCCTCTACCATGCGAATGCACCGGCACACGGCATCTACTTCACGAAGGATAGTGTAGTGTGCACAATGGGAACAAGGGGAGACTCCCCGGCAGCAGTGGAGATAACCCTCGTAGGGCATGCCCCCGACGTGGTGGTAACAGGGGGAGGGAAACTCGAGGGGACGGCCAACTTCTTTATCGGGAATGAGCCGGGCTCGTGGGTCCGGGGTGTCCCGACCTATGAGAGTGTGCGGTACGAAAATATTCTTCCGGGGGTGGATATCGTCTATTCCGGCACGCATGGGGTCCTCAAGCGTGACATCGTCCTCTCGCCCGGAGTCGATCCTTCCGTTATCCGGTTCCGGTATTCCGGCCAGGACGCCCTTGCCCTCGATAGCGATGGAAACCTCCTCGTGAAAACAGCCAGCGGTGCGATCAGGGAAGCAGCCCCCGTCTGTTACCAGGAGGTGGAAGGGGAGAGAGTGCCGGTGTCCTGCACCTATACCCTCACCGGCAATGAATTCGTTGGATTTACGGTCGGTGCATATGATCCCGCACTCCCGCTCGTTATCGATCCATACCTTGACTTCTCGACCTATCTCGGGGGTAACCGGGAAGACCGCGGGTACGCTGTCGCTGTCGACTTTTCCGGGGGTGTTTATGTCACTGGTGGCACTCAGTCGGTTGATTTCCCCTATCAGTCCTCGAAAGCACCTTACCAGGAGTTTCCCGGAGGAGGTCTTGACGCGTTCGTCACGAAGATTGACCCAGATGACCTCGCCCTCAACTATTCGACATACCTAGGGGGACGCTACGATGACGTTGGAAATGGCATTGCTGTGAACGAATCGGGATATGCATACGTGACAGGGTATACCTTGTCGACAAATTACCCCATTGAGAAAGCATTCCAAATGAACAAGAGCGGGGGATGCACCATGTGTTCCGATGCAGATGCCTTCATTTCTGTACTGAAGCCGGAGGGGAACGACCTTGAATTTTCATCGTTCCTTGGCGGGAACATGACGGATATTGGCCAGGCAATCGCACTCAACCGTTCGGGTACTGCGGTATTGGCTGGATACACTGGATCGTGCGATTTCCCGAATACAACAGGGGCGTACGACAGAGAATTGAATGGGACCTGGGATGCCTTTGTAACCGGTGTATCCTATAATGGGGCAACATCCAAAATCGACTTCTCGACCTACCTCGGTGGAGGGAAAACCGACAAGGCCTTTGGAATAGCGATAGGACCCACTGATGATATTTACATTACGGGATTGACCCAGTCCACCTCCTTCCCGACGAGATTATGGAAACAGAAATTACTCTCGGGTGACCAGGATGCATTTGTAACCCATCTCTTCCCTGATGCCAGCGATCTTAACTCCTCAACGTACCTCGGTGGTTTTGACAATGAGTGCGGAAATGACATTGCCGTGGATAGTACCGGTGCGATGTACGTGACCGGGTTCACGCGGTCGATGAATTTCCCCGTCGTCCCGACGGTCCCCCACGGTACAGCCTTCCAGTCGCGGCTCGGCGGACTCCAGGACGCTTTCCTGACAAAGTTCAACCCGAACGGGGCATCCCTTAACTTTTCCACGTTCCTGGGCGGCCCACAGGTCGAGGAAGGTCATGGTGTCGCAGTGGACAGCGTAGGGTCCGTATTTGTCACAGGATATACAGACTCCCCTGGTTTCCCGGTCAAGAATGCGGTACAGCCTGCCCTCGATTCCTACGCCTACGATGCGTTTGTCACCCGGTTCTACCCAAACGGGACAGCACTCATGTATTCGACGTACCTTGGCGGCCGGCTCGATGACAGGGCCATGGGAATAGCCCTTTACGGTTCCAACGCAACGGTCGTCGGGTGGTCGGAATCCCCGAACTTCCCGGTGAAGGAGGCCTACATCCAACAGAACTTCGGTGGAGTCTCCGATGCCTTCGTTGCGAGGATCGTGTCGGCCCCGCCTCTTGCAAACTTCACGGCCGAGGCAAACGGCGTGAAAAACTATACTCTCATCAAGGGACTGCCCCCACTGGTCGTAAACTTCACCGACCTCTCCACTGGCGATCCGACGTCCTGGTCATGGCAATTCGGCGATGGCAACGTTTCGTCTCTGCAGTACCCAAATCACACGTATTACACAGGTGACTGGACCGTCAACCTGACGGTGAGCAACCTGGAGGGGGGTAATTCGATCGGCAAATACCACTATGTTCAGGTCGGTGTCCCGTTGGTGGTGAACTTCTCCGCGAACGTATCGGGGGTCGAATGCGCCTTCTGCCAGGGCCGTGTCCCGTTCAACGTGAACTTCACGGACCGCACGAACGATACACCGACCGCCTGGAACTGGAGTTTCGGGGACGGGAACTACAGCACGAGCCAACACACCAACTGGATGTATCACATTCCCGGGCTTTACAACGTCAGTTTGAATGCAACGAACGAATACGGAAGCCGGAGCATCACGAAATATGGCATCGTCGAGGCAGGGGACATCCCGGTGGCGAACTTCACCGCGAACAGGACAACGGGCATTGCACCCCTTGCCGTGAAGTTCACTGACCTCTCGACTGCCATCCCTGCTGTCTCCTCCTGGAACTGGTCGTTCGGAGACGGGTTGTCTAATGAAACTGTAAATAACCCTGTCCATGTGTTCAACGCAATGGGGAACTATACCGTCAACCTCACGGCAAGAAACCTCTGGGGCAACGGCACGGTGAGCAAGGCCGAATACATCCGCGTGGGCGAGATACCGGTAGCGAATTTCACTGCAAATAATACACCTGTATGGCCTGATGGGTTTGTTGACTTCATGGACTCGTCAACGGGTTTCCCCACATGGTGGAACTGGAACTTTGGGGATGGCACCATACTGGATAGATCCGTTAACACGACCGTTATGCCCGTTAATCATACATATGAATATAGCGGAAACTATACAGTTACCCTCACAGTCGGGAATGAGTACGGGACTAATAGTATATCTCGCTCGATCCGGGTGATCGGGGAGGACACGTTGTTCACAAATCTAAAATTTGTTCCCCCTTCGTTCCTTATTCCCACCAATTCAACCACTCAAGTGAGACTCGAAGCGGATAAATTCGAGCAGGGCCTTTCCGGGTACAACATTACGGTGTATTTCTCGGATTCTACTGCAGCCCAGTTTATAGAATTGAATCCACCTTCATGGGCGGATCCTGTATTGACTAGAAACAGCACGACGCCTGGTCCATCAGTATGGTTACGCGTATCAGATACGTATAATGCAATAAAACCAGGGCAGACTTCTGTCACGCTTGCTACCTTCAATGTTACAGGTTATAAGCCTAAATCGACGACCATCAATGTCACAGTAGAATTGATGCAAACAGAGATGGGAGACAATATCAAGACCGAAATCACCCCTGCAAATGTTGAGATTGTCCCACTCCAGCAGTTCCCTCCAACAGAAAACTGGACAATTTATGGACCTCCGACAGCCCCCTATCACAACGGGGTCTATTGGGATCTGAACGGAAGCGGTAGTATTGATTTCGTAGATGTCGTTTTGTTCTTCCTTTATTTCGATAATTGGATGAGTATGGATGGCCAACCAATTAGCCTCTTTGACTATAATGGCAATGGATGGCTGGATTTCAATGACATGGTCCTGTTGTTACAGGAGGTTCCATAAAACATTTTAAGTCTAAAATTAAGGGAGGAAAAAAAATGAAACCAAATTTGACCTTGACATTGGTCTTCTTTACTCTTATGGTGGGGATGATCTTTTCAGTCGCACAAGGAACCATGATAACCGTCGAAGGGGGTAGTATCCCAGTAATCGGAGAGATTCGGGAATTTACGATTATTGCTGATGAATTGCCGGAGGGATTGTTGGGATATAGTCTCACGGTAACTTTGACCGATCCTTCAAAGGCTGAAATGGTCGATGTTCTGTTTCCTGAATGGGCTCCCAGTTATCCGTACTCCTACCATACTCTAACGCCCGCAGATGAAGTGGATATCAAAATATTCGCGTATCAAGTCGAATCAGGAAAAACAAATGTCACACTCGCTACTCTCCGTATTAGGGGCGATATGACTGGTCAGACAAATGTGGATGTTATTTTCAAAACGTTTCAGGATGAAAAAGGTAAAGTAATCACCCCGACAGTCGTCCCGGGAACCATATCCGTTGGGGGTGTCGCCCCGACAGCCACACCGACACCGACACCGACAGCAACAGTCACTCTAACAC
>JAPXNX010000002.1:0-30457 GCA_033811795.1 Methanolinea sp.
GTTTTGCCCTCGGCGTCTCGCAGCAGGGACCCTATGGGAGGGCCGACCCGATCGTCTTTTGGGGGCTTTGCCTTGCTGTCGGAGCCCATGCCCTCTTCAACCTGCTCCTCGTATCTGGTATCGGTTTCCCTGTCCTGCTCCTCTTCCTCGTCCCCGCCCTCTGGATGGCGACCATGAACCGTATCCGCGATGCGCTCGTTCTCTCACCGCTTTATAGGAGGTAGCGACTGGCGTGAACATGGAGGGGGTATGGCCGGGGTTGCCGGCGCATGGAGGTCCGTGGCCATGTGGACAGGAAAAACCCATGGAGGGAAAAGTGAGGTTTCAACTGTCTATCCGCCTCATAATGATGATCTCGACAGGGATCTCTTTTCTCTCTTTCCTGTGAAAGGCAAAGGTTCTTTTCAGGGCCAGGACTGCCTGTATGACGCCCTCGATCTCTGCCCGCCCCTCGATGAATCCTGCGAGGAAGGGGAGGCTCCCCTCGTTGAAGATCCCATAGGCAACCGGGGCAATCCCGATCGCCGCGTTCACGAATGCCCTGTCTGCATGGGGGTTCTGGGCACCAAAAGGAGGGTTCATGACAACCGTATCGTGGGGGCCAACGCGAAGGAAGAGGCCTGGGTCTTCGAGATCCCCCCTTATGAAGCATGGAGAAACACCTTTTTTCTCGGCATTTCTCGATGCGACTGCAATTGCACCGGCATCGACTTCCACCCCCGTGACAGAGGATGCGCCGAGGAGTGCAGCACCAATAGCCAGGATGCCGGTCCCGCTCCCGAGGTCACAGACGCGTTTTCCCCCGATATCTCCCCTCGTATAGGCATGGTACAGGAACCGGGCAGCGATGTCCGGGGGAGTGGTGTACTGTTCCCGGTGGGGAGAGGGCTTTTCGAACCCTTCGAGTCCGGCTAGTTCTCTCTCGAGCTGCTTCAGTCTCATTGCGGGTCACGACATCTCGTCGATGGTATACAAAGAGAAGTCCCTTTCGCCGAGGAGGATCTGGAACTCCTGCGGGGAGAGGACAGGCGCAGGAAACCTCGGCTGATCATCGTAGGCGAGGCGTGGGCATGCGAAGTTCACGTAGGCGGGAAACCCCAGGTTGAGCAGTTCTTCGGGGTTCACCTCCCGCATCAGGAGGAGGATGGCATTCCGGCACTGCGATGCCATCTCTTGCGCAAGGCCGAACCTGCCCTGCCCGGTCTTCGAGCTGACAATCAACCCATAGGAGTCAGCGGAGCGTGCCCTCTCGATCAGGGCGAACCTCTGTCTGAGGAACCGCTCCTCGTCCACTTCCTGGACCGTCCCTACGAGTGGATCCAATGCAATCACTCTCTTCCCGGTCGCCAGGCGGACGCCGAGGGGATGGAACAGCCCTGTCCCGACAAAGAGGATCTCGTCGACAGAGGGAATGCGGGCGGCTTCGAAGGCACATCCAAGGACCTGCCCCTCCCGGCACCCCCGGGATCCTGGCCGTGTCCTTGCAGCGATACCCATCTCAGCCAATCTCCTGACCATTGCGGGGAGGATGTGAACGTGCTGTGCAGTCGTCACCAGGCCTATGGTGCGCTGCCGGAAAAAGGGCGCTGTCTCTCCAAGTACATCGAGGTCGAAACCGACCGAAAATGGTTCGAAGATGACCTTCGGGCCAGGGTCATCCACGGGGGTATGGCCGAAGTGGACCAGGGCATCGACGAGTGGCAGTGCATCGGACGCAAGGTCGCAGGCACCGTAACAGGGGTCGGCATTCACGATCACGAAAAAGCCCTCCTCTTTCAAAAAAAGAGCGATTTCACGTGCTTTCCTCTTCAGCCCCTCCGGGAACTGGAGTGCAACCGATGCGGCGTTCCGCTGGCGGAGTTTCCTTGCGAGGTCAGAATATTCTGTCAATCACGTGCACCCTGTCGGTTACCTCCACACTCACAAGTGCCCTGTAACTCCGCCCGATATCGGGATCACCCCTCTTTATCACGAAACAGACATCTTTCACGGTGGCCCCCGCCTGGCCGAGAGCCCATAAAAGGGCTTTTGCCGTGCCACCCGTGCTGATTACATCGTCGACTATGACGACCTTGTCTCCCTGTCCGACACCGTTGAGGTAGAGCTGGCCCTTCGAGTACCCTGTCGCCTGGTGAACGGCAACCTCGCCGGGGAGGCGGTAATCTTTCTTGCGGACGATGTTCACCGGGATGTCTGTCGCGAGTGAGAGTGCGATCCCGATGGGTATGGCCATTGCCTCTGCGGCTATGATCCGATCAACACCGTCGAGGTCAAGAACCTTGACGAGGGCCGTGCATACCTCCCGGATGAGGGCCGGGTCGACTTCCGGGACGCCGTCCGTGATGGGATGGATGAAATAGTTGTATTCCCCCCGTCTCACAATGGGGGAGTTCTCGAGGGATGTGACGAGACGTTCAAGCATTGTATTCACCGATATCCTTTAGGAATGATTCAATGACTCCGGCATGCACGTGGGGCATGCATACGATGCGGAGGTGCCCTGTCCGGGTCCAGGAGACTTTCCACGGGGGAGGAACCCTGGCTCCCGCGAAGGTCGCGACATTCACGTCTGGTGTCACGATCCGCGGGATCCCGAACGCCTCCATCCCATCGATCAGCCGCCACGTGTTCTTCATGCAACCGGCGACGATATCCCGCATGCCCTCCCGCCCGAGGTATTCGAGGACGGCAAGTGCGCCTGCAACCGACCCCCCCGGGCGCGTACCGGAAAGCGTGTACTCCTGCTTGACCGAAAGGTAGGGGGTATCGACGGCAAGGGAGCAGAGTGCCGCCTTATCACGGAGTAGGAGCACCCCTGCAGGGATCGTGCTCATCCCCATCTTATGCGGGTCAACGGCAATGCTGCTGACGCCAGGCAGAGAGAAATCGAATGGAGGGGCCTTCTCGAGGAAGGGCAGGACCATTCCCCCAAACGCTGCATCGACGTGGAGAAAGATGCCATGGTCGAGTGCAATCGCGGAGAGTTCCCGTATCGGGTCCACGACTCCGTACTCCGTTGTACCTGCAATTCCCACGAGGGCGCACGTGTTGCGGTCCACCAGGTCGGAAGCCCTGTCTCCGTCCATCCTGAATTCACCATCGAGTGGCACTTTCCGCATCTCAAGACCGAGGATGTCACAGGCTTTCTGGAAGGAGAAATGGGCTGACTGGGGGAGCACAACGTTGGGGTTTGTGGCCCCAAAGAGCTTCTTTGCTATCCTGAGGGCCTGGATGTTCGACTCTGTCCCGCCGGACGTGGCATACCCGCATGCAGAAGGGTGGGAAAAGAGTGCCCCGAGGCGCCCGATGAGGAGGGACTCGAGGGAGGCAGTCCCGGGGAAGAGCCCGGGGTCACCGAGGTTTGTCTCGAGGAAGAGTGTATGGGCGCGGGAAGCGACCGGGTGGGGGACGGTGCACATCGAGCTTAAGATATGATCGTGGCTGATATCCTCCTCCCTTTTTGCTGCAAGGAAAGAAAAGAGGTGGTCGATGGACTGCCCTTTTTCACGCATTCCGGGATCTCGCGTTCTCCAGGATTATCTGTTGCTCAGTCCGGGCGACAGTCTCACGGATCTTTGCAATAGCGTCGATATTTGCAGAGACACTCGTGATGCCGTGCTCGACGAGCCACTTGACCATCGGAGGTTCGGACCCCGCCTGTCCGCAAATGGAGACCTCCACTCCATGTTCGCGGCAGCACTTGATTGCCGAATCGATCAGGGCCAGGACCGCCGGGTGCTTCGGCTGGTACATGCCGGCGACGTTCTGGTTGTTCCGGTCGATGGCAAGCGTGTACTGGACAAGGTCGTTTGTCCCGAAGGACGCGAACTGTATTCCAGCCCTGATGAAGTCCTCGATCAGGATGGCGCTGCTCGGGATCTCTATCATGACTCCGAGCGTGGCACGCTCCACGTCCACTCCCCACTCCCGCATCATCTCGCGGGCCCGGATGAACTCGGATGGGTGGGAGACCATGGGGAACATGATACCCAGGTTGTCGTATCCCTGCTCCCAAAGCCTCCTGAACGCCTCGACCTGGAGCCTGAACTGGTCCGGGGACTGGAGGTCCCTGCGGATTCCACGCCACCCGAGCATGGGGTTGTGCTCGATGGGCTCGTCCTCTCCCCCGGCCATGTTCCTGAACTCGTCTGTCGGGGCATCGAGCGTCCTGACCCAGACCGGCTTTCCGTAAAAGGCATCGAGGACGGTCTTGATTCCGTTATAAAGCTCCTGGATGAACTCTTCCTCGCGCCCGTTGGCGATGAACCACCCCGGCGTCTTGTTCAGCCCGAGGATCAGGTGTTCGATACGGAGCAGCCCAACACCATCTGCCCCTGTCGCCGCGGCACGTACTGCTGCCTCGGGAAGGGAGACGTTGACCTTGACACTCGTTGCAGTGATGATCGGTGCGGATACGGTGGGAGTGACCGCCTGCGTCTTCTCCCTGGTGATCTCAATAACTCCATCGTAGATGAACCCCATCTCTCCATCTACAGTAACCAGCTGGCCTGTCTTGAGGACCTGCGTTGCCGTCTTCGTCCCGACAACTGCCGGGGTCCCGAGTTCCCTGCTCACGATCGCTGCATGGCATGTCATTCCCCCTTCGTCCGTGACGATAGCGGCAACCCTGCGCATTGCCGGGACCATGTCAGGATTGGTCATCCGCGTGACAAGGACGTCACCTTCCTTCACCCTTCCCGCGTCCTTTGCATCATGGATGATGACGACTTTCCCGCTTGCAATCCCAGGAGAGGCCCCCTGCCCTCTGAGGATGATATTACTGGTACCAACGCCAGTACCTGCTTCCTCTGATTTTCCTGGCTTTATCGTGGTGATGGGACGCGACTGGAGGATATAGATGGTATCCCCGACTATCGCCCATTCCACGTCCTGGGGCATCCCGTAGTGGTTCTCGGCAATCTTTCCGTATTTTGCAAGTTTTGCAACTTCTTCGTCGGAGAGGAGGGGAACGTCCTGGAGTTCTTTTGGGACTTCCACCGTCTTAGTCCCATGCTCACCGTCGGGCACTATCTGGAACCTCTTGTTTGCGATGAGGCGGTCCACCACCTTCCCGGTCCGCATATCAAATACGTACTTGTCCGGGGAGACAGACCCCGATACAACCGCTTCGCCAAGACCCCATGACCCCTCGATGATGGCGACGTCTTCACCCGTGACAGGGTGGGACGTGAACATGACGCCTGCCTTTTCGGCGTATACCATTTCCTGGACCACAACTGCGATATTGACACTCCGGTGGTCAAATCCCTGCTTTGCACGGTAGTATATCGCTCTTGCGCCGTAGAGGGATGCCCAGCACCGCTGGACTGCGTCGATGAGGTTCTTCTCCCCGCGGATATTGAGATAGGTCTCCTGCTGCCCGGCGAAACTTGCGTCCGGGAGGTCTTCGGCTGTTGCACTGGAGCGTACAGCCACGATCAATCGGCCGTCATCCATCTTCCTGTAGGCATCCCGGATCTTCTGCCTGATATGTGCAGGCATCTTCGCCTTCAAGACAGCTTGCTTGGCATTTTTTGCAGCTCTCTCTAATTCACTGCTGTTTTCGACGTCCAGTCTCTCGAGGTCGGAAAAGAGGGTTTTTTCAAGACCCGACTCGACCAGGAACTGGCGGAAAGCATGGCTCGTGACGACAAAAGCCCGTGGGACCGGAAGCCCGATTGCCGACATCTCTCCCAGGGATGCACCCTTACCCCCCACTGCAGAAATATCTTCTTTCCGAATCTCCTCGAGCCATAGGATATCAGGCATCTCTCTCATTCGCGCACCATTATTATTCTGGGTCACTCCCGGTTTAATACATTCTCATTCCCTGTCAGCATGGACTCCAAAACCCAACGGATAGCACTGTTATAAAGACCCGTTTTTGTGGTGTGTATCCCTGGGATAATAATACTCAATATGGATCACGGCTATAGTACGTAGGATTTTATGGCGGATTTTAAAATACTGGTCAGCGATCCCCTGGCCGATGAAGGCCTGGAAATTCTGCGCCGGGAGTGCCCGGTCGATGTCAAAACTGACCTCACCGAGGATCAGCTCGTGGAGATAATCGGGGAGTATGATGCTCTCATCGTGAGGAGCGGCACGGATGTGACCGCACGGGTCATCGAGGCCGGGAGGAGGCTCAGGTTCATCGGTCGTGCAGGGGCAGGTGTTGATAATATCGACATGGAATCTGCCACGAAGAAGGGCATCATCGTGGCGAATACACCTGAGGGGAATACTCTTGCAGCAACCGAGCACACCATGGCGATGATGCTCTCCCTCGCCCGGAACATACCTCAGGCAAATGCCTCTTTGAAGAAGAAGGAGTGGAAGAGGTCGAAGTTCATGGGAGTCGAACTGAATGAAAAGACACTTGGCATCGTGGGACTCGGCAGGATCGGGAGGGAAGTCGCCAAGAGAGCGCAGGCCATGGGCATGCACATCGTCGGGTATGACCCGTTCATCACGCGGGAGAGGGCTGCCCAGATGGGTGTCGATTCTGTCTCTCTCGAGGAACTCTTCGGAGTTGCCGATATCATCACGGTGCATACCCCCCTCATCAAGGAAACTCGCCACATAGTGAATGAAAAGACGATTGCCACGATGAGGGATGGAGTCAGGATCATAAACTGCGCACGCGGGGGGATAATTGACGAGAAAGCCCTTTATAACGGATTGAAATCCGGGAAAGTCGCCGGTGCAGCCCTCGACGTCTTCGAGGAGGAACCACCCCTGAACTCGCCTCTCCTCGAACTCGACCAGGTCATCGCGACCCCGCATCTAGGCGCAAGTACCATCGAGGCCCAGAAGAACGTTGCAATCTCGATCGCAAAACAATGCATCTCAGTTCTGAGAGGGGGATCCGCAAAGTATGTTGTCAACGCCCCTATTGTCCCGCCTGAATATACAGATATGATCGAACCTTTTGCAAGCCTTGCAGAGAAGATGGGCAGGTTCCTGACGCAACTCGTATCCGGGAGGATGGAGAAGGTCGAGATCATCTATGGCGGCGAGCTTGCGACACTCGGGAACAACACGCGGTTAATCACATTAATGGCCTTAAAAGGGCTCCTCGACCCTATTCTCCAGGTTCCGGTCAACATTGTCAATGCAGAGTTCATCGCCAAGGAGAGGGGTATTTCCATCGCCGAGACCATGACCCATGACTCCGGGGGATTCAAGAGCCTTGTCACCATCAAGGTGAAGACCGATACGATGGAAGAGACGATGAGTGGGACGGTCTTCATGAAAGGACAGTCCCGCATCGTTGCAATCGGTGGTTACACGATGGATATGATCCCGGAGGGGTATGTCATCGTCTCAAGGCACCTCGACAAACCGGGCGTGATAGGCCGCGCTGCCACGATACTGGGGAAGGGCAACGTAAACATCGCAGGGATGCAGGTCGGCCGGATCAAGCCGGGTGAAGAGGCGATCATGGTCCTGAACGTTGACTCTGAGGTCACACCGGAGATGATGGAGGAGATACGTTCGATGCCCGGTATATTCACGGCGGTATTTGCCAAGATATCAGACACCCTGATCTGAAACCCGCATGACAACTTGCGTTCACAGCCCCTCACGGTGAAAACCGCGAATGCGGTTTTCATGTCAATTGAACTGTGTCTCCATTCTCACCAGGCAGGGGGCATGTGCCTTTTTTTCAAACACTCACTAATCCTGATCTCTCGACTTGCCGATTGTGGCCGGGTTGAGGCAGATGTGAAAAGAGAACAATTTTATACTGTGTTCACCCACATTTTCAGCACAAATCGACGGATTCTGCGGGCTCGTGGTCTAGCTGGTTATGACGTCGCCTTGACATGGCGGAGGTCAGGAGTTCGAATCTCCTCGAGCCCATTCCCCCTGGCGGAACGTTCTCCCTCCTGTTTCATTCAGGGAACATGGGCATGGATTGTTTTCTATCCTCACTTGGATAGGACCCCGGGCGAAACTGCACATTTTTTATTCCCAACGGACTAACTTCATTCATGGGGGGTCTTATCGAGTGGTATCTCTACTCTATGTAGATGATAAGCCCGAGTTCCTGGACCTGGTCAAGATCTTCATGGCAAAGAAAGACAGTTTTTGCATCCAGACCTGTCAGTCTGCACTCGAAGCCCTTGAAGACCTTTCCCTGAACCATTACGACGTGATAATCTCGGATTATTTCATGCCGGGTATGGACGGCCTTGCATTTCTCCGTGCACTGCGGGGCCAGGGGGATGCGACCCCGTTTATCATGGTCACGGGCTTTGTGGGAGATCATGAGAGGGACGAAGCGCTCGGTGCCGGGGCTGACTTCTACCTCGTGAAGGAGGGTGATCCTGTGGTCTTCTTCGATAGTCTCTGCGAGGCTGTCATGAAGGCGGTCGGAGAGAGTGGAGAGATGAAAGGTCCAGGGATAGTCGATGGAATCCCATAACGTGCAGGTCATTTCCCATGTACGACGAATCAGCCCTCAAGAGGTGGATGGGTCTCGAGATGCGAAAGATCAACGTTGTCAGATTTGCCGTATTTTCCATGGGTTATTTATAGGGAAATGCAGAGGACTATCGCAATGGAAAAAATTACTTGTCTTGCTCTTCTCTTATCCATTGTTCTCTCTGTGAGTGTCATTTCTGCCGATGACTGTGGATGCGGGGGGGATACACCCGGTGGCGGCAGCGATACGTCTTCAGGGTACGGGTCATCCGAAGACCCGGTGATTCACCTCGTAAAGGCACATGAGCTCCTGTCGCGGGGGGAGCTTGCGGGGGCGCTGGTCGCGTGCCGGGAATCACTCACCCTTGATCCCAACAATGTCCAGGCCCTTCTCCTCCAGGGAGAGATACTCTTCCAGATGGGAAAGTACAGGGAAGCAGCAGCGGTTTACCAGGAGGTTACCAAGATAGCCCCGTCGGACGAGGATGCATACACGCGACTGGGAAACGCATATTTCATGCTGGGGGAGTACGAAGCAGCAGGGAAGGCATATACCCGATCTCTAGCCCTTCGTCCCGGTGATCCCGTGGTAGAAGAGAACCTGGAGAAGGTCAGAAGACTGGCAGAACAAAAAGATCACGCTCCCGCGAGAGCGGCAGACGCTCCAAAGACAACAATGGCCTTGGCACCAGGAATCCCGGTGGGTTCTCCTGCAAGCACGGAAAGAACACGTATCCCGAATGACTCTTCCACTCCAACCCAGGGACCAGCCATTGCCCTTTCCCCCGCTCTCGTTCCGGTAGCCTTCCTGACTGTCACGGTCACCAGGCGTGCAGCAAAAAAGATCGAACCCGCGGCTTCTATCCCGACAAGGTGATCGAATGGGAGAGTACCCGTCCAACATTCTCGTCACGGGAAGGCCCGGCTGTGGGAAGACGACACTGATCAGAAGCCTGTTGCCGTGTCTCTCACCACTGTCTCCAGTTGGGTTTTATACCGAGGAGGTCCGAGAGGGGAAAGAGAGAGTGGGATTCCGGCTTGTCTCGCTCGATGGCCGCATGTTTCTGCTTGCCCATGCCGGGTATCAGTCCAGGTTCCGCGTGGGGAAGTACGGTGTCGATAGCACGGCGTTTGAATCGTTCCTGGGGACGATCTCGTTTCGGGATGCCAGGCTCGTCATTATCGACGAGATAGGGAAGATGGAATGCATATCCGCGCGTTTCTGCCAGGTGGTAGAAGACCTCCTCTCCTCAGAAAAGTGTCTTCTTGCAACGATTGCCGCAAGGGGGACGCCTTTCATCGAGGCTGTCAGGCAAAGAGATGACGTCGAGATCTATCTCCTCGAGAGGAGAAACCAACTGGATATTGCAGGGAGGATTGCAGAGCGTATCCGTGCCCTCCAGGGAGTGACCTGACAGGAAGACCCTTTCTTCGAGGGTGGGTGGAGGTGTGGCTATCTCCTGCCCCCCTGCCTCCTGCATGGCCATGGCGTCAGGGTAAGCCATAAGTGGGAAAAGGTCAAAAAATCAGGTAATCTGTATGGAATCCATCAAATCCGTTATCCTGGCAGGGGGAGTGGGGACCCGGCTCTGGCCTCTCTCGCGGACCTATAACCCAAAGCAGTTTCTCAAGATGAACGGGGCATCCCTATTCCAGGAGACATACAAAAGGGCCCTGCAGGTATCGAGCCCCGAGGAGATCTATATCGTTACCCACAGGGACCACCATTACCTGGCGCTGAACCAGCTCGAGGAATTGAAGCAGGATATCCCGGATGGTCGTATCCTTGATGAACCCATGGGAAAGAACACACTTCCGGCAATCACCTGGGCAATGCTCGAGATCGAGAAAGAATTCGGGGAATCGCTCGTCGCTGTCTTTCCCAGTGACCATCACCTCGAACAGGATGCAATGGAGGAGATCGCTGCTGCTGGAGAGATTGGACGGGATTACCTTGTCACGTTCGGAATACCACCGACGCATCCCCACACGGGGTACGGGTATATCGCCCCGGGAGAGCCGCTATCCCGAGGTTTCAGGGTCAGGAAGTTCCGTGAAAAACCGGACTGGGAGACGGCGAAGGTCTTCATAGATGCCGGGTATCTCTGGAACAGCGGGATGTTCCTCTTCCCGACAGGGGTCTATCTCCAGGAAATTGCACGGCTGCAGCCCAGGATTCATTCCCTTTTGAGGGAGAGAGGAGTTTCCTCTTACCCGGAACTACCCTCCATTTCGGTCGACTATGGTCTCCTCGAGCTCTCCGACAGGGTAGCCGTCGTGCCTCTTTCGGCCAGGTGGGCGGACCTTGGGACCTTCCGTGCGTGGTACGATTTCAAAGAGCACGACGATCACGGTAACGTAGGCGAGGCTGAATACATCGATTCAGGAGGTAACTTTGTTCATGCCCCTGGGAAACGTGTTGCACTCGTCGGTGTCCGGGACCTTGTCCTTGTCGATACGGGTGATGCCATCCTTGCCTGCCGGATGGACAGGACAGAGAGCGTTGGAGACCTTGTGAAGGTCTTCAAGGACCGCGGAGATACAATCGCGGATTACCACCTCCAGGTCCACCGGCCCTGGGGTTCCTACACGGAGCTCGAGAGATCACGGTTCTTCAGGATCAAGAGGGTAACAGTCAAGCCTGGAAAGATGCTCTCTCTCCAGATGCATCACCACCGGAGCGAGCACTGGATCGTTGTCAGTGGTATGGCCGATGTCGTCCTCGGTGACCGCACCATCCACCTGAGACAGGGCGAGAGTACATTTGTCCCGGCAGGGATCATGCACCGGTTGGCAAATACGGGGAAGATACCGCTAGAAGTCATCGAGGTGCAGATCGGTGAGTACCTGGAGGAGGACGATATTACACGATTCGCTGATGAATACAACAGGGTATGATATATCCTATCTGGACCGGTAGCAGGGGGAAGGCTGAAAATGATAAATGACACTGGACAACCATTCAAAAAAGAATTGGAGAGGTATCCCTTTGTAGAAGATGCGGTGATGGTCGTCCATGGTGCTGAGATCTTCGATAGGGGTGACGCAGCGCAGCTATTCTCACTCCTTCGCCCCAGGAGATTGATCGTCGCCGGTATCATGGCGCGCGTCGCTGCAGTTGAGTCAGGCCTTCCCTGTGAATTTGCTGATAAGCCTCCGAGCGTGGTGATAAGGGAGCTGGACCAGCCCTGCTTCCTTGCGAACCGCGGGAAGACCCCGGAATCAGGCTGTATTTTCGGGGAGATCGTAGCCCGGAAGGTCGGGCCCGCCGGGGTAATCCACGTTGAATGTGCATCAGGGGAGGTCATCTGCTGGAACAGGGACCCAGACGGACTTTCACGGGGGATAGCCACCCTGACTGGTTACACTCTCGTCTCGGGGACGAGTAGGCCGGAGAACACCGCCGCGGGAACCCGGGTCATCCGGGGGTGCCTCCCGGGAGAGGCAGTTTTCGTGAACGGGACGGTCATCGGAGTGGCGACAGCAACGGAGGTCGTCATCAGGGCCGGGGGGGAGGGCGTGGAACCGATCATGGGGCTTGCTGCAAAGGACCACGGGCTGGAAAAACTCAAAAAGGCAGGTCCAATCGACCCTGCTGCCGCGTGGTGCAAGAGTGGGGCCATCCGGTCGCAGGAGCCCAAAAAGATGGGAAGGACACCTTCGAAGGGCCGCGTTGTCTTCATTGACCACTGTGGACACAGTATCTTTCGCAATATCCCTTCCAAGGGAATTTGCGGGATCGTCAGCGTTGGTGATGACACGACCGCGGTTTGTGGGCACATCGGCGCACACCTCGGGGTCCCGGTCTTCGGGATCGTGGACGGTGACGCCGACGGGATCGTCCCTTCAGGATATGCCCCCGGCTCGGTCATCGCGGTGGCAACCGCGATTTCAGACGACGAGCTCGGGAGGTGCGTCGCAGGGATCATCCCCGAGGGCGAGGTCGATTGGGAGGATTGCGTGCGCCTGCTGCTGGTGCGCATCGGTGACCGGGCAAGGATCTGCAGTCCCCCTGTCCCGTGAAGGCTGCTCTCATTCTCCGCCCGGTTTTCCCTGGGAAGACTGCTTCTTGTATCTCTCCTTGATGCTGTCCAGGGTCTCGATATCGGAGATCGCTTTGTCTTCCCTGACCCTGACGAAACGGGGGAACCTCAGGGCAAACCCGCTCTTGTAGTTGGGACTTTTCTGGATCTCCGAGTAGCCCACCTCGAAGACGAGGAACGGCTCTAGGAGGACTTCCTTTCCGGACTCGGCGATCACGTGGTCCCTTAGCACCTCGTAGACCTCCAGGAGCTGCTCATCCTTAAAACCGGTCGCCACCTTTCCAACGGGAAGGAGCTCACCCTCGTCCTGGCAGGCGAGCAGGAATGACCCAAAGAGGTGTGCTCTCTTTCCCTCCCCCCACTCGGCCCCTATGACGGCAAGGTCCATCGTGTCCACGCCTGGTTTTATTTTGAGCCAGTTCTTGCCCCTGATGCCGGGGGTGTATGACGAAGAGAGGACTTTCAGCATCAGGCCCTCGTGGCCCGCATCGAGGCTCTCCCGGTAGAACGCCTCGATGACAGAAGCATCGCCACTTACCGTCTGCGGTGCGACGCATTCTGACAGTACTGCTTCAAGATATCTCCTCCTCTCCTGCAGGGAGAGGTCGATAAGGGTTTTTCCATCGAGGTAGAGGATATCGAAGACAAATGGCTGCATCAGGAACTCCTTTTGCATTGCCTCGATGCCGTACTTCCTCCTGAACCTGCGCAGGACAGTCTGGAACGGGAGAGGCCTGCCGTCCCTGATAGCGATAACCTCGCCGTCAAGGATGACATCGTGGGAAGTTGCTCTGTTCAGGGTCTCCACGACTTCCGGGAGGGCATCCGTCACATCTTCCAGCTTCCGGGAATACATCCTGCTCCTCTTTCCCTGCCTGTGGAACTGGAACCTGCTCCCGTCGTACTTGTACTCGGCTGCAACTGTGCCGTTTTCTGCGATCGCCTGGGTAATGGACCCCTGCTGGGCAAGCATCATCTTCACGGGGTGGAAAGGCATGATGTGCACATCGGCAAGGAAATCCCTGCCCTTTCTTGCCAGGAGTGCAACCTCGCCGAGGTCATTGAGGGCCTGGTACGCACGCTCGACCAGGGACGGGTCGACAGAAAAGGCCCGGGCGATCGCATCCCGCATAATACCTTCACCGACCCCGATCCGCAGGTCTTCCAGGATGAGCCGGGCGAGGTACTTTGCCTCGAGGGGTGACGCGTTCTGGAAGAGGTTCCGGATCAGGGAGAGCTTTTCCGCTTGCGAGGCGCGCCCCACGAGCCGGGAGACCCTCTCAAGATCGGAATAGACTGATGAAAGGTCGAGTTCCTGCGAGAAGAGCGATGTCTGGAAAGTAGATGCCCGTCCCGGGCGTTTCGTGTCCTTCTTGTTCTCGAGTATCGATTGGACGGCAAGTCCCACATCGCCTTTCCTGTTAATCTCGCCGATAATGTCTGACCGGGTGACATCGACCACCTGTGTGAGGGCATCGAATAGGAGGTTTGGACCAATACCGATCTTCTCGGGACTCCAGTCGGGAAAGATCTTGCCGGTCAGGAACTGGACAAAGATGGGGAGGTCTCTCTCATCGAGGCTCGTGAGTATGCCGGAGATCTTTTCAGTCATCTCGAGCCTTCCGCTGATATGCTCCAGCTGATCACAGATCTGGGCGAATTCGAGGAATTTCATGGTACCCCAATCTAGTAAGACCTCTGCACTGGCTGAAATAAGGGTTCTCCTCACTTTCAGACCCCCCTGTGAAGATTGGAATGCCTGCAGGGACTCTGCCTTTCGGTGTCTCAAGGTTCTTATATTCCCACAGGAAATTCCTGTGTACAATGCCGGGTGAGTGGGTTCCCGATGCTCTCGTCGAGCAGAAAATGGGGCAGACCAAGCGGGAGATGATGGACTATATCGAGAAGAACTCGGAGAAGATTGACTCAAATCTCCCTGTATTTTTTGGATATGTCGTATCTATCCTGGAAAACAACTTCCCTGACATCCCTGACCAGGCCTACGACCGGTTCATCGATGACGTGACCGTCAAGGTGCTCGAAGAGAGCAAGCGCTCCACAGATATCGAGTATATCGAGAGGCTGTTCCGCCATGCAACTCGTGTCAAGAAGAAATACACGGGTAGGGCAATCTTTGACATCGTACTCGGTCTCAAGCTCATTGACATAGGGAAATACAGGGACGCCATCGAGATCCTGATGAAGTACCGGACCGTTGACGCGATCGTCTGCACGGCGATTGCGTTCTCCTACTACGAGTTATCAGCCCTCGAGCTGCCCCCAGACCAGAAACCGGACAAGGGTACAACGAGCAGCATGGCCCTTTCCGCCCGCGAGCAGATGATCGAGCTCGCCCGGCTCCAGCCTCCGATAAACCGGCTGCGATTCCCCCAGGTCATCCAGGAACTGAGGGTCAACAAGATCTTCTGGTTTATGATGAAGCTCGCAATCGACTGGTTCCCGGACCAGCCCGTCTATTTGAAGATCGGCCTCGAGAAGGCAAAGAAAGACCAGAACAGGGATATGAGGGGAGAACTCCTCAAGATTGCGTCAGAAAGGTATTATAACGATATGTTCTTTCTGCGCGACCTATACCACTTCAAGCGGGAAGCAAGGGATGCCGGCGGGGCAACCGCAGTCGTGCGGCAGATGATGCAGCAGCACCCCGATGAACTCGAACCACTCTACTACGGGCTGCAGCTCGCAATCATGTCCTCCCAGGAATCTGCTTACCAGAAGTTCCGGAGCACCGCGATATCCAAGAAGATGCCTGCTCATATTATCCTCTTGCTCGACTTTGCATTCTTCCTCATAAGCGGGAGGAGAACGGATGCAGAGGTGCTGTTCGAGGACATGAAAAAGAAACTCCCCGCCCTTGGTTACTACCTCGAGGCTCTTGATTACCTCATGCGGGACATCTTCTCCGAGGATGAAAAGAGGTCTATAACGGCAAAGAAGGTGTTCTTGGACTCAATCGACCAGTATTGCCTGAAACTCATAAAGATGAAGGAATATTGATATTTTTTTCAAAACGTGAAAAATCCAGTGAAATCTGGGCTCAAACCATAATGCGGGATTGTATCTTTTTGAGGGTCAGAGGTGTATGCCGTGCGGCCAACTCGCACCCGACCCCATGTTCGTGGCCACCCCGATCTCGAGGCCGGAGGAGAAGAGCCCGGCAGCTTTCCGTGCAGATGCGAGTGCTTTCGCAGGGGTGTTGTTCACCTCGCTCAGGTGTGCAAGCAAAATGGAGTGAACCTGCGTACAGAGGCTGTTGATGCACTCTGCAGCACCTTCGTTCGAGAGGTGGCCCCTTCGTGACCTGATCCGCCGCTTGAGTGATTCGGGATAGGGCCCCTCTTTAAGCATCTGCGGGCAGTGGTTACTCTCGAGGACAAGGCCGTCGCAACGGGAAAGGTTCTCTACCATGTGATCGGTGACCATCCCTGTATCTGTGCAGCAGCCGAGAGTGAGGTCTCCATTCCTAATTGTAAACCCGCATGGCTCACGTGCATCGTGGGATACGGCAAAAGATCTGATTGAGAATTCTCCTACACGAAAATCCTCCCCATAGTCAATCCTGATTGCACGGACAGGGTTCCTGTGCACGCGACTCGAATCGAGGAGGTCGACCAGGGTTCCACCCGTTGCATAGACAGGCACGGCAAGGTGGCGGGCTAGCGGCATCACGGCAGCGATATGGTCGGTATGCTCGTGGGTGACGAGTATCGCGGTGATACTGTCGGCAGCCTTTCCTGCTGCATGGAGGCGCGTGAGAACCTCCCGCCGGGTGAGACCGGCATCGACAAGGAGCGAAGAAGACTCTCCCTCGATGTACAAGCAGTTCCCCTTACTCCCGCTTGCAAGTGCGATGCACTGCATTGCTACATGTATCAGCAGCCATTGTAGAAAGGGATGCCGATCCGGAGCAAATAAGAGCCTTTTCAATGATGTCGAAGATTGGTCAATCGAGATCTTTGGAATTACTGAATGGGTGTTGAGTAAAAGGGGGCTGTTCACTCTACACCTGGGCTACGGCCTATGCTGCCCCTCACAGGGCGCCCCTCCGGCGGTCCTGCTGGATCTCTTCCCCAAGGATCGAAAACTTGTTATCCGCGATAACTCAGATCCTTTGCTGCTTGTGAGGCCTCAACCGTTCTTGTGGCATAACCGAGCCGAGAGTGCTGGAGATGATGTTCTTTCCCAGGGTTATGAAAAAGACCCGTATCGTGAACGGGCGGGTCCAAGGCAACACCAGGGCAGCGCTCGATCGGAGACAGGTGCGGAACAGTACCGGGGCCTGATCCTCCTTTCTAGGGGAAAAAAGTGCAACCGATGGCCGAACCACAAACCCGCCTGAAGATGGAGTTCGGCCTGAACGAACTTGCCGGGAGTGTCGGCGACTTCGGGACCATCCTCCCCCTTGTCCTCGCCGTTTCCGCGGTTGCCGGACTCTCGATAGGCTATATTCTCCTCTTTTTCGGGATCTGGTTCATTGTCACCGGCTTTTATTACCGGCTGCCGGTCCCCGTCGAGCCGATGAAGGTAATAGCGGTGGTCGCCATCTCGGAGAATATGAGCGCAGGCCAGATTGCCGTGGCCGGCCTCATCCTGGGGCTCCTCTTCCTATCCCTCGGGTTTTGGAAGTGGCTCGATCTCCTGGAGGAGTACATCCCGAGGAGCGTGATCCGCGGCATCCAGCTTGCGCTCGCGCTCCTCCTCCTCCGGACATCCGCCGGTCTCCTTTCCGGGGACGTCATGGTCTTCCTCGGCGCCCTTGCCCTGATGACGGTTCTGTACGGTATTTCCAGGCTCACCCGGCTGCCGGACCTCTCCGCTATCGCCGTCATCGTGGTGGCATTCGCAGCCGGAATTGCGGTGAAAGGGTTTCCCGGTTTCGCTCCCCTGCTCATGCCCCGACTGGTGGTCCCCTCTCCCTCTGATATCCCCGTCGCTCTCTGGTCCATGGTGGTCCCGCAGGCGCTCCTCACCCTTACCAACGCCATCCTTGCCACCTCGCTCCTCACGAGCGATCTCTTCAAAACAGAGGTTCGGCCTGCCCGCCTCTCCCGCACCATCGGGCTCATGAACCTGGCCTCTGTCCCCTTCGGCGGGTTTCCCATGGGCCACGGCGCTGGAGGCCTGGCCAGCCAGTACCGGTTCGGTGCCCGGACCGGGGGTGCGAATGTCTATGCCGGTCTTATTCTTCTCCTCCTCGCGTTTCTCTTTGCCAGCCCTGCCATGCTGGGACTGGTATCTGGAGGATTCTTTGCCGCCCTCCTTGTCTTCGCAGCCATCGAGATGGCAAAGTACGGGTTGAAGACGGATTCATACCTGGTGACAGGGACGATGGCGATCCTCTCATTCGCCGTGAACATGACGATTGCCTTCGTTGCGGGAATCTGTGTTGCGTATGCACTGCAGGCCATCAAGCGGCGCCGGGGGAGGGGGAGAACGCTTACCTGATGTTATCCCCTCGAGGAAGGGAAGATGGAGAAAATATTCGCTGGTGAAGGTGAGAGAAAGCAATAGGATTGCCATTGGTGCAGTGGTGGTCATCTGCGGGGTGTCAGGTGGCGTTCCCCCCGTCATGGCGGTCATGGGAAGTTGGGTTCCGAATCCTATCAATCCTGGCAGCTTGTCAGAACTCCATCACCATCACCGCTTCCTCTTCCTCCTTCAATTCCCCTTTTAGGTGATCGGCATCGAAACGGTACTGTTGCCAGGGGTCATAGTCCTCGTACAGCTCGCACTTGTCCAGCACATCGACGAACTCCTTGAGAAAGATCCTGGGTATCACGTCAACCCGGCCACCGAATTTTCCGGTCACCTTCCTGATCATTGCCCGGATGAACCTGTGCGAGACGCGTGTGCGGTCCACCTCCGTATATGCAACCGAATAGATGTCCATCACCTTGAGGGCGACCTGCTCGAGCTTCTTTTCATCGAACCTCGCCAGGGCGATCTGGGGCTGGCGCGGGTTTTTGAACCCTTCTTCAGGCTGGACAACGCTGATGCGGTCATAGAGCGGGGGGAGCGTGCGAATCCCCCTCGGGCCGTCGAAGAATGCGGGTGTCCCGGTAAATAGGAAGTACGCGTGCGAGAGGTCCCCCCTGTCGAGGGACTCGATGATTGTCTGGAGAGCATGGTAACTCTTCTCCCTCTGGTTGCGTGGCAGTGACTGGGTGGTCTCGATCTCATCAACGGCAATGGCAAGGCCCCGGTACCCGGCACTCACGATGATCCTGATAAGCCCGCGGAGGAACGTGAACGCGGATGCCTCGTCGATATCACCCCGGATCCCAGCCTTCTGCTTGAAGTCCCGGCCTATGTTGGACTCGGCGCATATCCACCCGATGGCAGACTGGGCTGTCTGGAAATCCCCCGAGTTGCTGGAACGGTAATAAGTCCGGAGTGCAGCCGCAAAAGAGCTGTTCAGTTCCGATATCCCGGCAAGGGCGGTCTCGATCTCGGCTATTGTGGCCTTTTCAAGGACGTCCTCGGGCAGGGTCTGGTCGCTCATCCTGAGGATCCTCTCCTCTATACCAAAGAGCCATGTATCGATGATGGACTTGGGAGCGTGCTCCTCCTCGCGGGTCCTGAGTGTTGCACAGACCTGCTGGTACAGTCCCTTGAGCTTATGTAGCGGTGCAGACGGAGAGACCACGACATGTGCCGTGACAAACCCTTTCTCCCGCGCGATCTCCAGTGCGCGTGCCACGAGGAACGTCTTCCCGCTTCCATAGTCCCCGCGGATGAACTTGGCGTCCCCCCCTCCCTGCGAGACGTAGTCCAGCTGCGCCCTTATGACGCCCTCCTCCATGTCGAGTCCGACAGCGATTCGCTCGAGCCCGCTCGCAGGGACCGTCCCCCTCCGCAGAGCATTGATGATGTTCTGGCTCTCCAGTTTCTTCGGTCCCCCGAGGTCAGGTGTTTCTGTAGGCATAGATCTCTCCGTCCTTTCCCACTCCTCTCTTCTCTATCAGCACCAGTCCTTTACTTGATGCTTTCTGCAGGATGCGGTTGACCATCCCTGAAACCCTCCGAGAACCGAGCAGGACCCGGAGCTCCATCTCGCTGGCCTGGTGTCTTGTCCTCAAAAACTCGAGGATCTTTCTCTCGTTCTCGTCTAAGTCCAGCTCGAAGAGCGATATGTCGGGAGGCTCCGGCACACCCGCCTCCCTATTTTCCGGGTGCGGGAGGACAGGGATTTCGGAAAGTGACCTGGTCTTGCACTCCTCGATGAGGGTGAGAAAGTCAGTCGGCCGGATGTCTTTCGCATCCCTGGGAATGACGTCCAGACCCTCGAGGCAGGACCGCTTGCAGGATATGCTATCCCCTTTTTCGAGGGAAACAGATCCATACAGGTGGCAGACTACAGCCAGGAGTTCCCGGCCTCTCAACGGGAGAATCTCGGAGAACTCTTCCAGCCTGGTCTTCAGTCTCTCGAGGAGCCGTGGCATCTGCAGGAGAGCGCCCTTTTCCCGCATGGAGAACTCTGTCAGACGGAGGAGGTCTGAGACCTTCCTGGCAGTTCCGGCCACGTAAATCATGACCTTTTCACATTCCCTGATGTCGCCAGTTCGGTAACAGAACCAGGCATACGGAGGTCCGCCCTGTACTGAATCACTTCGGTATGCCCGGTAATACCATGAACGCGCCTCCCTCAGGTCTCCTGCATCCTCGTAGAAGCGGGCAACAGTAAGGAGAGAAAATGGATCGGTCCTGGTGGAGAGGGACGCAAGCAGGATGGCCTCAGCCTCCCGGAACGGGTGGTGGGTCTGTAAGAAGATCCTGTAACTAGCGAGGATATCCTGGATGAACCCTGGATCAGCCATGGAATCGAGCTCGCGTTCGAGCAGCTTCCTGAAGTGCCCCACCGCCGCCCCCCTCTCCTGCAGCAGTGCAAGAAGCTCGCATTCCATGAGGAGATGCTTCCCTTCCGCATTTCCGTCCAGCAGGAGCGGACCCAGTGCGGAAAGCGCCTTCTCGAAGTCCCCTTCGTCCTTCAAGAAACCGGCATAGTCATATCGTATATCCCGATCGCCGGTCATCTCAACGAAACGGGGGTACTCTGCACGGGCCCTCTGCCGGTCGGTCCGGACGAGGGCTTCCAGGTACTTCCGAGCAAAAAGGGGTTTTCCCGATCTTTCGTACAGTTCCCAGGCAAACTCTGCAACCTGCCCGAACCTTCCGCACGCAAGAAGAATGGAGATATAGTCCTCGTCAATGGGCAGTCTCCCACCAGGGACGTGTTCCCACACTTCGAGTGCATCAGAAGGTCGGCCCGAGAGAAAGAGCGCACGGGCGAGGAGCCTGGCGTCGTCTGCCCTATGGGAACGGGAGTAGAGGTGGGAGAAGACAGGTACTGCTTTACCGGGATCACCTGATCTCAGGACAAACGATGCAAAACACCGCAAGGCCTCGAGGTTTCCGGGATCGAGCGCCACAGCCCGCGCATATTCTGCAAGGGCACCATCGTCGCCCTTCAGCTCCAGTATCCGGCCAAGATAACTGTGCACGTGCGATGCACCAGGGAGCGAGTGGGAAAGGTCACGGAAAAACGCCTCGGCCTCTTCGTGCCTTCCCATGTGAAAGAGATTTGCAGCACACAAGACAGAGATCGCTGGATCATCGGCGAACTGCTGCAGTTCCCTGCAGAGGGCATAAGACCGTTCGTATTCACCTCCCTCGAAAAGGGTAAATGCATCTCTTTTGCTATTTTCGGGGGAAACCATTGCCAGGACGCATCACCTCCCCATCCTGAGCCGCGTGAGGCTGCAGAGCATCCTGAATCCATCCATCTTCCTGACGCGTGAACTACCCGTATCGCGCCACGCAATGGGATGCTCCCTGATTCGGAAACCCCCTTGATGCAGGCGCCAGAGTAGTTCTACATCGAATTCAAATCCTGAAGATACCATCTCTTTGATGACTGCGTCAATTGCTGATTTTTTAAATACTTTTGCACCGCATTGTGTATCTTTGAAAGGGAGACCGAAGAGAACCCTGACGATGACATTGAATATGCGGCTTTCGAACCGGCGGAACAACCCCTGGGGCCTTCCGAGGAGGGCACCCTTCACCCACCGCGACCCTATCACGGCATCTGCCCCGTCGATGAGGGAGAAAAGTTTTCGCATCTGGGGAAAAGACGTCGAGGCATCCGCGTCCACGTAGCCGACAAGGGGTGCGGAGGCCATGCTAATTCCATCTCTTATGGCACTTCCCTTCCCCATGCGCCCGGCGCGGTGCAGGCAGCGAATATTCATCCCGGGGTGTGCATGTGCAAACTGCATGACAATCCGCGGAGTGTCATCATCTCCATCGCACACGAAGATGAACTCGCCGTCCGCCCCCTCGATCTGCGCGAGGAGATTGGCGATTCTTTCCGCCTCGTTGTAAGCTGGGATGACCAGCGTGAAGGGGGGCGCGGGAGGGGCAGGTGTCTTCCCGTTCAAGGGCAGTATCTCCCTTTTCCGTCAACTCTCCCTGGCTTTTGTCCAGGGGAAGCATGCCAGGCAATATCCCTCATGCGTGACCTGCAAGGTGTTCTTTTAATCCTGACCCGGGTCTATAGCGTTCTGCAATCTCAAGCGCATGTTGCCGGAGGCGCCTGTGCTCCTCGATGCAGGCCTGGGGCGGAGGCGACCTGTGAAGCAGGGAAGATGTGTTTTCCGTTGCCTGGATGAGCTCGGTTGCAATCACCGCCTGCAACCATATCAGGTCTGCAAGCATCTCCATCTCTTCCTTGTCCATATAGTGAAGTTGGCGGCCTGACCGAATAATCATGGCGGGGAACCCCCCTGCACCGCCAAGTATCTTCCCGGGTGACGCTATACATGGTTTGCATGAACTACCTGGAACGTGTGCAGAAGGAGGGGAGAGATGCAAATCCATTCTTCGGTCTCATGGGAATCACCGTGGAAGAAGTCAATTCGGATAGGGCGGTGCTGCGCATGGCAGTCCGGCCTGATATGTTGAACGGCGAGGGTTGGCTCCAGGGCGGGATATTCTGTGCTCTCGCAGATGAAGCGATGGTACTCGCTATATACCCGCTGCTATCTCCTAACGAAGCTATCGCGACGATCACAGAGACGACGACATTTCAGGAAGGCGCAAAAGGGGGAGTCCTCTGTGCTCTGGGATGGGTGGTCAGAAAGGGCAAAAGGGTGGTCTTTGCCGAGGGTGAGGTCAGGAGCGGGAACGCTGGCGGCCCAGTTCTCTCGCGAAGTACAGCGGCGTTCATCGTGAGCAAGGTATCCGTGCAATGAAAGGAGGGAACGGAAATGGGACTTGGGATCTCCCGGGGGTGAGTGGTATCTTCTCCCAGAATCGCCCCCGAGTCTCCAGCATGATAACTTGCACCATCATCTGGTTCTCTTATCAGGAAATGGCAACAAGTCAGTCCGCCCTTCCCTGGGAATTATGAACGCATACTACTTTTTCTCCGAACAGGTCTTAGATACATGAAGGGTCGGGTGTCCCTGCAGGGAAGGGGGTAAAACCGGGATCCGCGGAAAACCGGCATGACTCCTCTCTCCTGGGGATAACCCGTGGTGACAGGCTGGGAGAGGGGATCGATTGAAATTCATTTTTATTACCGGGGGAGTCATGAGTGGTCTAGGGAAGGGGATCACTGCTGCATCGGTCGGGCGGATACTCAAGAACAGGGGATACGTGGTCACTGCGGTCAAGATTGACCCATACCTGAATATCGACGCCGGGACGATGAACCCCGGCCAGCACGGGGAGGTATTCGTCCTTTCAGACGGGAGCGAAGTTGACCTCGACCTCGGGAACTACGAGCGGTTCCTTGACATCGATCTCACTGCCGCCCACAACATCACCACGGGAAAAGTATACCGTACGGTGATCGAGAAGGAACGGCGTGGGGACTTTCTCGGGGAGACCGTCCAGATCATCCCGCACATCACTGACGAGATAAAGTCGTGCATAAGGACCGCCGCGGCAAAGGAGATCCCCGGGCAGCCTCCCGCGGAGATCTGCCTCGTCGAGATTGGGGGAACGGTCGGAGACATCGAGAGCATGCCATTTCTCGAGGCTGTCAGGCAGATGAGGGGGGAACTGCCGCCCCAGGACACGGTCATCATACACGTGACGCTGATCCCAGAGGACACGATGGGCGACTTAAAGACCAAGCCGACGCAGCACTCGGTCAAGGCGCTGCGCGAGCTCGGTCTCCATGCCGATATCATCGTGGGCAGGAGCGAGCGGCCTATCGGGGCACATACGAAGAGAAAGATCTCGGCGTTCTGTGACCTTCCCATAAATTGCGTCATCAGCGCGGCAACGGTCCCTGACATCTACCAGGTCCCAATGGAACTCGAGAAGGAGGGGCTTGCCGATGCCCTCACCGACCACCTGGGTCTCCAGAAGAGGCCGCCAGATACAGAATGGTACCGCCTCGTCAGCAAGGAATACACGCACAGGGTGAGCGTTGCGATAGTGAGCAAGTATGGCATAGAAGACGTCTACCTGAGCATCAAAGAGGCATTGAAGCACGCGGGACGGGCTCTCTCCACCGAAGTCGTCATCGAGTGGCTTGACGCGGAAAGGTACGACCCCGCTCAACTTGGGGACTTCGATGGAATCCTCGTGCCGGGCGGTTTTGGAAAACGCGGAATCGAGGGGAAGATCGGGGCGATCTCCTTGGCAAGGAAGAATAAGACGCCTTTCCTGGGACTGTGCCTCGGGTTCCAGATGGCGGTCGTTGAATATGCCCGCAACGTGGTCGGGTGGGAAGACGCAACGAGCGCCGAGATTGGCGAGGGCAGGCACGTGATAGCCATCCTTCCTGAACAACAGGATGTGAAAGGGCTCGGGGGGACCATGCGCCTCGGGGATGCACCAATAATCCTTAAAAGCGGCACGCTGGCGGAAAGGATCTATGGGAAAAGCGAGATAACCGAAAGGCACCGCCACCGGTACGAGGTCAACCCGAGGTACATCCCGGACCTCGAGAAAACAGGACTTGTCTTTTCCGGCTTCTGCGAGAACAGGATGGAGATCCTGGAGGTACCGGATCACCCCTTCTTCATGGCTACCCAGTTCCACCCTGAGTTCAGGTCGCGGCCTGCCCGGCCTTCGCCCCCGTTCCTCGGCTTCGTACGGGCATGTGCCACGAAGAACGGGGAACAAGCCGTCGGTATGGTGAAAGAATGATCGATCCCCAGAAATTCATTGACGAGGCCGTAGAGGAGATCAGGAGGGAGGCAGGTGACCGCCGGGTAGTCATGGCCCTCTCGGGCGGTGTCGACAGTTCCGTCTGCGCTGCCCTTGCCGCCCGGGCTATCGGCGACCGTCTCGAACCGATATACGTCGACACGGGGCTGATGCGGAAAGGTGAGACAGAGCGCATATCGCAGGTGTTCGGTGGTCTGCACCTCCATGTAGTCCCGGCAGACAACGAGTTCTTCGCAGCCCTGAAAGGAGTGGTGGACCCAGAAGAGAAACGCAAGGCCATCGGTGAACGGTTCATACGCATCTTCGAGAGGGAAGCACGCAGGACAGATGCCCGCGCACTCCTCCAGGGGACGATCTACCCTGACAGGATCGAGAGCGAAGGCGGGATAAAGAGTCACCACAACGTTGGTGGCATGCCACTGGAGATCGAGTTCGAGAAGGTAATCGAGCCGCTCCGGGACCTGTACAAGGACGAGGTAAGGGTGCTGGCCGGGGCTCTCGGGCTCCCGTCGGAGGTCCAGCACCGCATGCCGTTTCCGGGGCCCGGCCTCGCCGTCAGGGTGATCGGCGAAGTCACGCCGGAGCGTATCGATGTGGTGCGGGAGGCGAACTGGATCGTGGAGAGCGAGATCGTAGATCGGTTCGACCCCTGGCAGTGTTTTGCTGCACTCGTCGGTCTCGGGACGGGGGTGAAGGGTGACAACCGGGTCCACGGGTGGATCGTTGCCGTGAGGGCTGTCAACTCGCGGGACGGGATGACCGCTGATCCGGTCAGGCTCCCATGGGAGGTGTTCGAACGAATAGCACTCCGCATCACGTCCGAGATACCTGCCGTTGCAAGGGTGGTGTACGATATCACGCCAAAGCCCCCGGCCACCATCGAGTACGAGTAGCTTAGTGAACTAAAAAGGGTTTAAACAAGCCAAGGGAAACAAATCCTGATACAATGGAGAATCAAGGGGACTTCCGGGAACGCGACTCCCGATATTACATGCCTGCATTTAGCAGGGAGATTATGATCGTCAGGGGGCAGGGTTCCAGGGTCTGGGACTCTGAAGGGAGAGAATACCTCGACTGCGTGGCTGGGATCGCGGTCTGCAGCACGGGTCACTGCCACCCCGAGGTGGCAGGGGCGATATGCGAGCAGGCAAGGAGGCTCATCCACTGCTCGAACCTGTACTACGTGCCCGGGCAGGCCGAACTCGCTGAGGCGCTCGTCCTCCGGACAGGGATGGCGAAGGCCTTCTTCTCGAACTCGGGGGCAGAAGCAAACGAGGGCGCAATAAAACTCGCCCGCCTTGCGACCGGGAGGAAGAGGTTCGTCGCCTTCACTCACGGTTTCCACGGCAGGACGATGGGGTCCCTTGCCGTGACACACAAGCCCGCAATACGCGAGCCTTTCCTCCCCCTCGAACCGAAATGCACTTTCGTCGAGTATGGCGACCTCGATGCGCTCCGCTCGGTCATGAGCAGCGATATTGCAGGCGTATTCGTGGAGCCCATCCAGGGCGAGGCGGGCGTCATAACACCCCCGGAAGGTTTTCTTGAGGGTATCAGGGAACTCTGCGACAGGCACGGCGCCCTGATGATCGTCGACGAAGTCCAGACAGGGATGGGGCGGACAGGGAAATGGCTTGCGATCCAGCATACCGGTGTCAGTCCCGATATCGTAACGCTCGCCAAGGGGATAGCAAGCGGCTTTCCCATGGGAGCGCTGCTTGCACGCGAGGGGCTTGAGTTCCACAAGGGGGAGCACGGAAGCACCTTTGCTGGCGGGCCTCTTGCATGCGCCGCGGCACTGGCAACGATCCGGGTCATCGAAGAGGTCATGCCTGACATACCGGCCAAGGCAGAGCTCTTCAGGAGCGGCCTTTCCCCCTACAACCCGAGGGTGAGAGGACTGATGATCGGGATCACTATCGGCGAGCGGTGCGGAGAGGTCCAGAGGGCGTGTGCAGAAAGGGGTGTCCTGGTGAACTGTGCAGCCGAGGGGAATATCCGGCTCGTGCCCCCACTTGTCATCACGCCAGACGAGATAGAAACGGCCTGCAGGATCCTTAAAGAGGCACTCGCAGGGGGAAACAAGCCCTCTGTGACCCTGTCCTGAACGGGCTGCTACCCTCTTCGAAGGGTACAGCGGGAGTCCAGAAAAGGGAGGAGGGCTGGAGGCACTCCCCTGGAACTGTTATTTCAGGCTTTCTTTGCGTTTTCGAACCGGGAACCGACTGTCTTCCAGTTGACGATGTTCCAGATGTTCTCCAGGTATTTTGCCCGGTCGTTCTTGTAGTCGATATAGTAGGCATGCTCCCAGACGTCCACCGCCATAAGGATGGGGAAAGCGGGGAAGACGTTCACGTTGTGCTTCTCTATCTGCATCACGAGGAGCCTCCCAGTCTTCCTGCAGTAGGACAGTGCTCCCCATCCCGAGCCTTCCACGCTGTTCGCGGCAGCAGAAAACTCTTTCTTGAACCTCTCGAAAGACCCAAAGTCTCTCTCTATCTGCTTTGCCAGTTCGCCGCCGGGAGCGCCGCCACCGCCCCTCCCGGCGGGGGCGAGGTTCTCCCAGTAGATTGTGTGGAGGATGAACCCGCCGATGTGGAACGAGAGTTCCTTTGCCACTGCCTTCTGGTCAAGGTCACTGCCCTCCTTCCGTGACTTGTCCAATTTCTCGTAAAGAGCATTCGCTCCGTTGACATACCCCTGGTGGTGCTTTGTGTGGTGGATGCGCAGCTGCTCTTCCGAGATGCTCGGTGCGAGGTCATGATAATCGTAAGGCAGTGCAGGGAGTGTATAGAGACGGTTCTGATCCATTTTCTCTACCTCTGTTAAGGGAGAGTTCTTCTGATGGAAAATATAAAGTAGTTCGCATCCAGTCACCTCCCCTACCGGTAAAGCAGACGATGCAACACCAGTGATACCAGTGATCAGGTCGCAGGGAAAACCAAAACAAAAACACTGCATGTCCTGCACTGCGCTTTTAAGCTGGAAGAGCTTAGTAGTGGAAGGACAGAGGCGAGGGGCGAAATGACAGGAAAGCAGGGTTCCAGATACGATTCGCTGGTCCGTGACTGTTACCGGAGCGGCGGTTATGTTTATGCCGCCCGCCCCCGGGATGCCACAGGGAAGATCGGGGTCACCAGGATCGCCCGGCTCGCGAGCAATGAGAACCCTGACCCGCCTTCCCCGCGTGCCATTGAGAGGGGAGAGGCGGTGCTTTGCGGCGCCAACCGCTATCCCGGTGACGAGGTGACAGAGCTGGTCCGCGCATTGCAGGACCACCACGGCCTCTACCACTTCGTCACGGGGGTTGGGATGGACGGCGTCATCGAGACGGTCCTCCGGGTCTTTGTGACCGCGGGGGATAGGATCGCGATATCCACTCCGACCTTCTCCTTCTATGGCATTGCAGCGATCGGCCAGGGCGCAGATATCATAACCATACCGAGAAAGAGTGATTTTTCCGTTGATACCAGGCGTTTCGTCCGGGAGGCAGGAGATGCAAAAGTCTCGTTCCTCTGCTCCCCGAACAATCCGACGGGGACGGTGACCCCTGTGTCGGAGGTTGCAGAGATACTGGAAGGGATATCCGGCATTCTCTTCCTCGACAATGCATACGTGGAGTTCTGCAGCGAGGATTACCGCCCCCTCATGAAGAAACATGAAAACCTCGTCATAGGCCGGACAATGTCGAAAGCATTCTCCCTTGCTGGTCTCCGGGTTGGATATGCATTCGTTCCAGAATGGCTGGTCCCCTTCTATGTTCGGGCAATGACGCCATTTGCCCTCAACTCGGTCTCGGCATCTGCTGCAACCGGGGCGCTGGAGGACCGCGATCACGTTTTGAGAGCCAGGGAACGGGTGAAAAGGCTTCGTGATCTCGTCTGCCGGGAATGCAGGTATCCTGTCACCCTATCAGGTGCGAATTTCGTGCTCGTGGATGTGGCGCCTCAAAAAGGCTGCGATGTTGCAGCCAGGCTTGCATCCCGGGGCGTCCTCGTCCGTTCCTGCGAGAGTTTCCCCGGTCTCGGCGACACTTTTATCCGCGTTAGCATTGGAGAGGAATGGGAGATAGAACTCTTTCTCGAAGAGATCAACCGCCTATGATGATAGGTATCACCGGTACACCGGGGACAGGGAAGTCAACAGTGGGGAGAGCCCTGTCTGCCCGGGGATACCCGGTGACAGAGATTGCAGATACCACCGGGGGATATATCCTCGAGCGTGACGAGGGGCGGGATACCCTTGTCATAGACGAGGAACGCTGGGCAGCCGAGTTCCCGCACGTCGAGGGATTCGTTGTGGGACACCTCGCTCACCTCATCCCCTGTGACCTCGTTGTCGTCCTGCGATGTGAACCTCCAGTCCTGAGGGAACGCCTGCGCAAGAGGGGATACAGCGATCCAAAGATCCTCGAGAACTGCGAGGCGGAAGCCCTCGATGTCATCCTCGTCGAGACGCTAGAGAGTTATTCCAAGGAGAAGGTTCTCGAGATCGATACAACGGCCATCGGTCCTGCCACATGTGCTGACATGATCGAGCAGTTCGCGAGGGGAGAAATCCCACCCTCGTTTGGGAGAATCGACTGGTCGCGGTACCTGGGAGGCGAGGAGTGACGCTCGAGTTTCTTCGCCCCCACATGTCCAGGATCATGAACCCCCTGATATCGGTCTCGAGAAAGGCAGGGATCTCACCAAATACCCTCACTATTCTTGCCCTTGTTACGGCCGCGGTAGCCGGGGCGTTTTACTGGCTCGGCAATGTCCTCATCGGGACGATTTTTGTAGCTTTCAATGCCATCTTCGATGGACTCGACGGTGCACTCGCGCGGGCAGAGAAGAAGGAGAGCATCAGGGGGGACTTCCTCGACCATGTCATCGACAGGTATGCTGACATTCTCATCATCACCGGTATTTTCGCTGGGGGTGCTGCAGGATGGGAAGTGGGAGTCCTCGCGCTTACGGGGGTACTCATGTCTTCGTACCTGGGGACACAGTCACAGGCCGTTGGCATGGGGAGAGATTACGGTGGGATGCTGGGCAGGGCAGACCGCCTCGTCCTGATAATCTGTGCAGGGCTGCTCACGGTCGTGCTCCCCGGAAAGATCCTCTCCCTCTCTATCCTGGGGTGGCTCCTGCTCGTATTCGGCGTAATGGGGCATATCACCGCGCTGCAGAGGTTCCTCCACGTTTGGCGGAAGATGCCCTGACAGATCCATAATCAGACACTGGGTGGGAGAAGGGTCAGGGGTCAGAACCAGGAATCGAGTGTCTTCTGCCCCGATGCAGTTTTTACTTCAGCCAGGGCATTCTCGACCCGTTCCGGCGAGAAGTCGAACCCATCGCAGAGCATCCTGAGTATGCCTTCCCTGTCGGGAGGTCTCCACTTGAGGACGTATTCATCCGTTACCGGCGGAGTCTCGAAAAACCGGAAGATCTCTTCCCAGTCCACCCCGGGCTGTTTCTCGCTCATGATATGCTCGAACTCCCCGTCGCGGACCATCCGAATGGCGGTCTTAGCCCCGACCCCCCTGATCCCCGGGTTGAAGTCTGTCCCTACCAGGAGTGCAACGCGGATCAGGTCTTCGCGCGATATCTCCAGTCCCGCCAGGACGTCGGATAGAAGAATCCTCTCCGGCAGAATTGAGAGGGTTCTGCCGCGGATCTTTCTCTTCCCGCTCACGGTGAGGTTCCGCACGAGGACAGGTGCCCCGAAGAGGAGCGTGTCGTAGTCCTGGGAGATGACGTACCTGGCATCTCCCCTCATGACCATGTAGGCTG
>JAPXNX010000003.1:0-22654 GCA_033811795.1 Methanolinea sp.
CAAGGAAACAGGATCTTCGCAACGGGTACCCTTTCGGTTTCTTCGCCGTCCCTGTCGACAGGATCATCCGCATTCACACAACGTCCGGAACGACGGGAAAGCCGACCGTTGTCGGATACACGAAAAAGGATATCCGGACCTGGGCGAACCTGATAGCCAGAAACATGACCATGGTGGGGCTTTCCGACCGGGACATCTTCCAGAACATGGTCAATTACGGCATGTTCACGGGGGGGCTCGGGTTCCATTACGGGGCAGAACTCGTCGGGATGACTGTGGTCCCCAGTGCAACCGGCAATACCCGCCGGCAGATCGAGATGATCCAGGACTTCGGGGTCACCGTGATCCACTGCACCCCGAGTTATGCCCTCCACCTCGCAGAAGTTGCCGAGGAGATGGATGCTCACCTCGACTCCCTAAAGACAGGGCTTTTCGGCGCAGAACCATGGTCCGAGTCCATGCGCAGGGAGCTGGAGAGCCGGCTCGGCCTCACTGCCTACGATTCTTACGGGCTATCCGAGTTATTCGGTCCAGGTGTCGCGTTCGAGTGCGGGGAGAGGGACGGGCTCCACATCTGGCATGACTGTTACCTCGTCGAGATCATCGACCCCGCAACAGGGGAGATCCTGGGCGAAGGTGAACGGGGGGAGCTGGTCGTCACCCCGCTTGCCAAGGAGGCCATGCCGCTTGTCAGGTACCGGACGGGGGATATCACGATGCTCAAGGGTGACGCGTGCGTGTGCGGGCGCGGGCAAAAGATCGCACGTATAATGGGGAGGAGTGACGATATGCTAGTTATCAGAGGGATCAACGTGTTTCCATCCCAGATCGAACATGTGCTTTTGAACATCCCCGAGGTGGGTACCCAGTTCATGGTCTATGTGGACAGGGTCAACCACCTCGACGAAATGACCATAGATGTCGAGATTAACCGGGACTATTTCTCAGGGGAACTCCAGGACCTCGCAAGGATCCAGAGGAAGGTTGTCAAGGAACTGCGTGACGCCCTCGAACTGAGGACCACGGTGAACCTGGTGGAACCCGGGTCACTGCCCCGGTTCGAGGGAAAAGCAAAGCGCGTCGTGGACAGAAGGTCAGGTGCCCTATGACCAGAGCGTGGGACCCGCGGGTCGAGGAGATGCCTCTCGAAGACATCAAGAAACTCCAGTACAAGCTGCTCAAAACACTCGTTTACAAGCTTTACAGTTTCTCACCATTCTACCACCGCCGCATGGAGGAGAACAAGGTCCACCCCGACGACATCAGGACGCTCGACGATATCCAAAAGCTCCCTTTCATGTATAAAAAGGACCTCCGGGACAACTATCCTGACAAGATCTTCCTCGCGCCCCAGGAAGACCTGGTCAGGTACCACGTCTCCTCGGGTACGACAGGAAAGCCCACGGTAGTTGGTTACACGGCGAGGGATATCGAGAATTGGACTGTCTCGATAGCACGCGCCATGGTCTCGTGCGGCCTGGGGCGAGGCGACGTCATCCAGGTGAGCTACGGGTACGGCCTCTTCACCGGCGGGCTCGGGAACCATTACGGGGCTGAACGCATCGGCGCAACTGTAATCCCGACGAGCGTCGGGAATACGGAACGCCAGATCGAACTGATGCAGGACCTCGGTGCCACCGCCATTGCATGCACACCGTCCTACCTGCTGCATATCGGGGAGGTCGCCGATAAGATGGGGGTCAGCATCAAGAAGGACACCAAGTTGCGAACGGGCATTCTCGGTGCGGAACCCTGGTCCGAGAACATGCGCCAGCGCATCCAGGACTGGCTCGGGATAAAGGCGTACGACATATACGGGACGAGTGAGCTCTCCGGTCCGATGTTCTGCGAATGCACCGAGCAGAAGGGGTTCCACGTGTGGGGGGACCTTGCCTGCGTTGAGATACTCGAGACCGAGACCGAGGAGCCGCTCCCGCCGGGAGAACGCGGCGAGATGGTCGTCACCATGCTCCAGAAAGAGGCTCTCCCCCTGATCAGGTACAGGATTGGGGACATAAGCTCCATCGATGAGGATATCTGCCCTTGCGGCAGGACTCACCCGCGCGTCCAGAGGATCACTGGGAGGGTGGACGATATGCTGATTATCCGCGGGATCAATGTCTTCCCGACCCAGGTCGAGTACGCCTTGATGACCATTCCCGAGGTCGGCGAACACTTCCAGATCATCGTCGACAGGAAAGGGGCGCTCGACGAGATGCTCGTCCAGGTGGAGGTCGCCGCCAACGCGTTTTCCGACAAGATCACGGACCTCATGGAGATCCGGAGGAAGGTCGAGTACAAACTGCGGAACGTCCTCAATGTCGGTGTGAACGTCGAACTCGTTGAGCCCGGCTCGCTCCCCCGCTTCGAGGGGAAAGCGAAGAGGGTTATCGACAGGAGGAAGATCTGACATGGGAGACAACAGGTTTGTCATAAAGCAGATATCGGTCTTCTCGGAGAACAAGCCCGGCAGGCTCGCGGCAATCGCCCGGGCACTCCAGGAGGAGAAGATAAACATCCTCGCGTTCTCGATCGCCGAGGCGAACGGGTTCGGGGTCGTGAGGGCGCTCGTAGACGAGCCCCAGAGAGCGTACGAGAAACTCACGAAGATGGGGTTCAACGTGGCCTTCACCGACGTGATAGCCGTCCAGATGAAGGACGAACCCGGGGGGTTGTACGAGGTGGCGGATATCCTCGGGCGGGGCGGAATAAACATCGAATACGCATACGCCTATTCGGGGAAGGAAGGGGCTGTCCTCATCCTGCGGGTTGACAATGTCGATGCCGCAATAGCGGCAATCCAGAAGAGCGGGGCGAAACTCCACGAGAGTTCGCTCTTCCAGTAACGATATTTTACTTCTTTTCCCAGCGGATGAGGTCCGATACCCGGGAGAGTGTGCCGCCTCTCCGGATCTCCTCCCTTATCCTTTCCTCCGTCTTCTTGACCTCGAGCGCCCGCCGCGCGATCTCTGCCGCACGTTCGCGGGGGACGACGACAACGCCGCTTGCGTCTCCGGCTATCCAGTCACCGGGCCGCACGAGTTGCCCCCCGCACCTGACCTCTGCATTGATCTCCCCGAACCCTTTTGGTTCCCCGGCATTCGGAGCCACAGCCCGGGAAAACACGGGAAACCCGAGGCGCCTGATATCGTCGATATCCCGGGCGGCGCCATCGATGACCACGCCGGAAAGTCCGCGCTGCATCGCACTCATCGTGGCGAGTTCCCCCCAGCATGCCACGTGCGTCACCCCATCGTTGCTGATCACAAGGACATCTCCAGGCTCCGCGATGTCGACTGCCTCGACGGGTTTTGCCCAGTCGCCTGCAAACCCCTGGACAGTGACCGCCCGTCCCACCATCCGGGCGTCCCCGCAGACAGGGACTATCCCTGCCATCGCCCCTTTCCTGTGCATGGCATCGGAGATGTTGGGGGTCGACACGGACGAGAGGATGTCGCGGACGGCGCTCTCCGGAGACGGCCTCTCGCCCCTGGTGAGCGCGGGGAGATCGAGGGCGACACGGACCGCCCGGGCCGATGCCGCCACGTCCGCCGACTTGGTGACGGCGCTCCCGACAATCACAATATCGGCCCCGGCAGCTGCCGCCTGCGGCGCCGTTGCTGCGTCGAGACCGCCTGCCGCGGCAAGGGGGACGGATATCCCGCTGCGTATCTCCGAGAGCACGTCGAGGGGGCTTTTCCCACTCATCTGCTGGTCGATGCCGACATGGGCATTGACGATGTGCACTCCCATCCGCTCCAGTTCCCTGGCCCTGGCAACCGGGTCCGGGACGCTTATCAGGTCGCCCATTAGCCTGACACCGTAGAGGTCAGCGGCCCTCACCGCCTCGGCGATCACGGCATCGTCCGCAACGGCCAGGATGCAGACAACGGAGGCCCCTGCCTTCGCTGCCATTTCCACCTCGATAGATCCTGTGTCTGCGATCTTCATGTCAGCGACGATCTCGTGGCCTGGAAACGCAGCGCGGAGGGCCCGGACCGCTGCCATGCCCTCGCTCTTGATCAATGGCGTCCCTGCCTCGAGCCAGTCGGCTCCGCCCGCCACCGCCTCTGCAGCTATCTGAATGGCACGATCGAGCTCGGTGATGTCGAGCGCAACCTGGAGGACTGTCTCCTTCCTGCGCGGTATGCCGGGTCCTCCCTCCTCCTGCTTCCTGCCTTCATCACGTGGCCTCATGCTGTCTTCCCCCCTGCCGGAAGCGGATCCCTAGTTCTCACTGTACGTATCAACAAAAGTCACGTCGTCGAGTAATTTCTTCTTCTGCACCGTGACCTCTGCAGGGTACCCTGCCGGCACGAGCGAGACCAGGGTGTAATTGTCAGGCACGGAGAGGAGTTTCCTGATATCGTCTGCATATGGCTTTTTATCGCCGGCAACCCAGCAGCTGCCAATGCCGTAAGCCCACAGACCGAGGATGAGGTTCTCGGTTGCCGCGCAGCAGTCCTCGAGGTAATACTTGGCCGTTCTCTCGCCGAAAACGGCAAAGCAGATGGCTGCACCTGCAATGAACTTCCCGTGGTCTGTTTGGTCCGCGATCTTTCCGAGGAGCGCCCTGTCGCGAACGACGCCAAAGAGCCAGGGCTGGAGGTTCATCGCTGTCGGGGCCTGGCACGCGCACTCGAGTGCATCGCGTATCGCGCTCTCCTCGATTTGGTCCGGCTTGTATTTCCGCACGCTGTGCCGTGACTTGATGATAGTGGTGCCAACGTTCATGGAAATCCCCTCGATGCCAGAGGAAAAAAAAGTGACTCTCCTCCCTTGTCCCGGTAGCGGGACATCCGCTGCCTTCACTTGCGTCCGCGCAGTGCGACCACTGCGAAGAATGCAAGAAGCAGGGTTGCCGGGACGATTCCCGGTGACTGTGTTGGCGTTGGAGACTCCTGCGGCGCCTCAGTCTCGATGGTCGTGGGAACGGTCGACAGCGTTGCAGTCTCCGCCAGCGTGGGGGTGTCCGGTTGTACGGTGGTTATTTCCGGTGTCGTCCTTTCGGGGACAGCAGTCGTAGTCACGGTCACTATAAGGGGATTGGCCTTCTGGAGCAGGAGATGCACTTTTTCGCTCTCCGATTTTCCTGCCACGGGATAGTTGTCATGCATCTTGTTCTCCTCGCAACGCACGCAGACTTCGTAATCCCCGATTGAAAATTCACTCGAACCAGTCGGCCAGACCGGCCCTGTCTCGAAGGTGGGGGTGGATACGACAACTCCTGCGAGTGAATACCCTCCAAGGGACGAGAAAGTCGTCCCGCCGGGGCCGGAGACTTCTATCGTGAGGGGGGCCCCTGCGCAACCAGGCCGGCGGGAAAATACCCAGAGGTTCGTGTCAATCCGGAAACCGACAGCATCTCCCTTGGGGACCCAGGAAGCATCCCGCCCGACCACGAACCCGGATGTATAATCGACTATGCGCAGCTGGAGCGTGGGGTCACCGACGTAGAAGGCCAGGCTGTTGCCGGGGAGGAGGAACCACGGGCCTGTCTTTCCCGAAAAAACAGAAGGCGCTACGTAAAATGAAGCCGGGTCCGCCACCGTGACCTTCGCTGCAGGGGCGCTGGATACGCTCCCTCCCGGTCCGTAATAGGCGAGTTGCGATCCCGCGGCAGCACCTGTCCTGGCAATATCAAGGCCTTCTTCGCCGATAAAAACCCACTCCCCTGCCAGGATGGTCCCGCAACCGGCCATCGCGGGGACCACGAGGGAGGCGAGCACCAGGACGAGAGCCCCCGGCCGGGTGCAATGGTCCACTCCATGCATACAGTGGAGATGATATCAGGAGGCCGATTAATACCTTTCCCCTGGATGCCTGGAGAAGGGGAATGCGGCACCTATCCCGGGACGAACCCCATGACACCGTTCCACATGTTCGAAAAACCCTGGGAAATTAGGACTGCCGGGTCTATTCCAAGGATCGGGAAGATGAATAAGAAGTAGAGGATCGTCCCGAGCGTGCTTCCCAGGTTGGCAAGCGCGGCAACGAGGACAACCCGGAAAAGGGGAACCTTCATCATATCGGAAAAGCTCTCGGCCTCCGCCACCTTGCGGAAATCCACAGGCCCCGGCTTTCGTATCATCGCTTCGACGATGGCTGAAAACCACCCTGCTGCGATAAGCGGGTTCAAGGCGGTGAACCAGGAGACTCCAAAACCAGTGAGCGCAGAGAGGGGGTGCCCCCTGGCGGCGAGGGTGAAGGCCGCAGTGAGAGTGCCGTGGAGGAGGACCCAGTAGACCAGTGCAGAAACGAGGACCCCAGTACCCACTCCGGAAAAGACGATGGCAAGTATGAGGAGGACAAAGAGTGCCGTCACCCCGGCGCCGAAGATGGTCTTCCAGGGCTTGGGTTTGACGTCAGTATCGAGTTCATGAACGGGGATGATCTTTTCTGGGGACGCAAGCAGCCTCTCGACACCGGCTACGTGGCCTGCACCGATGACTGCGAGGACACGGGAATGCCTCTCTTTCAGGACCGCGAGGTTGTACGCGAGGTAAGAATCCCGTTCGTCGATGAGGGCCCGCGCACCGTTGGGAGAGAACTTGCGGAACTCCTCTATTGCCATGCCGATCATATCCTCCTTCTTCAGCTCCTCGACGTCGATCTCCTCGGAATCGACATTGGCCAGCGAGAGGACGAGGGAATAAAGAAGTTTCGCCTTCTCGAGAAGAGAGAGGGAGTTCCAGAACCTTCGCAGCGTGATACCGATATCCCTGTCGATGAGGGCGACGGGGATGTTCCTTGCCTCTGCCTCCTCGATGGCGGCCTTCATCTCGGCACCGGGCTCGACGCCCATGTCGAGGCCGATCCGCCTCTGCAGATATGCCAGGATCCACTGGACAAGGAGCTGGGTGAAGTCCTTCGACTCGAGGACTTCCTTGACCGAGGGCTCACGCGCCTGCTTTTTCAATACGGCATACCTTGCAGGGTCGAGCTCAACGGCCACGACATCAGGGGAGAACTCCCCTATCGCAGACCTGACCTCTTCGACGCTCACTGCCGAGACGTGTGCAGTCCCGACGATCCGAAGCGTTCCCGTCACCGCTCGCTCACCCCTTCCGCATCGACGATGAACCTTCCCGGCCGGGTGGGGAGGCCTGGGAGGATGGCGCTGATCCGCCCGGCTTCGTTTTCCTCTTCGGCCCTCCTCCTGATAAGGTCGCGGGCAATGCGCAGGGCTTCCTCCTCCGCGAGGGGCTTTCCAAGCCCCCTGCAGTGGAATACCCGCAACTCGTATCCGTCGAGCATGAACGGGTACGTCCGGCAGATTGATGGCCTCACCGGGTATGCCAGGCACGACGAGCCGGAAAAAAAGTGGCAGTCGCCGCAGGTGCGCCGCAACACACGGCCGAATGTAACGGAGCGGTCACCGGGGAGCTCCACGCTCTCGGGGTACGGTTCGGCAACGTCAGCGGCCTGGAGGCCGCAGAAAGCGGAGATGGCCCTGATCTCCCGGGGCGTGACCATCACGAGGTTGTCGTCCCCGGACCCGGCCCTGCAGCAGTCCCCGCAACGAGTGCACGAAAACCCGATCTCCACGAGTTTTGCTGCAAGATCACTCTCCTCTTTTCGGAACCCTTCCCTGTTCATGCCTCGTGCTCCCTGCAGATCGCATCGAAGTTCCGGTATACCCGCTCCCCGTCCCGTGTATGGCTGACCTCGGGGTGCCACTGCAGGCCGTAGATCTTCTTGTCCGGGGAGTCTATCGCCTCGTGTGCGCACACGACTGATCGCGCGAGGAGGCGGAAACCGGGAGGAACCTCTGCCACCTCGTCGGCATGGGACGCCCACACGAGTATCTTCTCCGGGTATCCCCCGAGGATCTCCGATCTCTCCACCAGCTCGACCTCGACTGGCCCGTAGCCCCCCGCGCGACCTGGGGCGACGCGGCCCCCGAACTCCCTGGCGATGACGTGGAAGCCGAGGCATATCCCGAGGACCGGGATGCCCAGGTGGAGGAAGAGGGGGGAATTCCCGCACTTCCGGATGTCTGGGCCTCCCCCGAGAACTATCCCCCGGCACGAGGAGGCAACTTCGTCCGGTTGCATGGTATTTGGGACCATCCGTGCCTCTATGCCCAGGTCACGGAACACCCGGAGGATGAGGTGGTTGAACTGCCCGTAGTTGTTGACCACGAATATGGGGACCATTGGTCTTCACTAATGTGGCGCGTAATAGGTGAAAATGCCTCTCCTGCAGGTGTACGCACCTGGAAAAATGTGAAGCGGTCGCCTTTGCATGCCACTCCTGCGTTTTCACTGGTATGAGGTTACCGTCGCGAGTATCTTTTTCCTGATATCCCCGGGAGAATGTCCCATGATTGCAGCGAGAAACATGGCGCCCCCAGCGCCCATGCCTTCCTTCACCTCCCCGATGCAGTACCGTGCAAGGCCCGCGTGCCCCAGGTCTCCGAATCCCGGGTCGACGTAAGCGACAGGGACTCCGATCAGGTCGGCTGTCTCCGGGAAGTTTGCCGAGGGGTCGTCCCTGACGTATACGGTCGTGGCTATCGCTGGAAGGGACAGGGACATCGCCTTCATGAGAGCAGCAACCGCGAGCATCTGTGTGCCGCCCGCAAGGACAAGTCCTCTCCCAAAGCCCATCCCGACGCCGGCCGAGATGGTGATCATCGGGTCGCCGCAGCACCTGGCGGCCTCGAGCGGGGAGAGTGGCGCCCGATATCCGATCCTCCGTGAGACCTCGTTCCAGACGGCTTCCTTCATCCCAACGGGGTTGTCGGCGTAACTGGAACTGACCAGCGCAGGGTAACCCAGCGCACGGAGCACGCAGAGGGCAGTCGTCGTCCCGCCGGGAACGCTCTCCCCCAGAACGAGCGTGTCGTATGCACGCGAGAGGAATGCGCCGATGACCCGTCCCGCCTCGAACAGTTCCTCGGCGCGGGGGACGGCGTCTCCGTACCGGGGATCGCTCCCGGGTTCGCCGTAAGCGTCGAGGCAGGGGACCGTGGGGCGGTGGGCGAGCCCTGCATTGATGAAGAGGGGTATGATCCCGCACATGTCCATCATCGCCCGCGTGATGGATGCGGGGGTCGGGCATCCGGTCGGGGTGTCCGGCCTCGACGGCATGCTCGTTATCCTCCCCCGGAGGACCAGTTCTGCATCGAGGATCGGGGTGAGGAGAGTCTTTTCCGGGGTCGGCCCGGCACCAGACATCCCGGGGACGACAGAAAGCATCGTATTGGCAAGGACACTGGCAAATAGGGGTTTTTCGGGCGAGAGGGACAAATTGTCCGATAGGAACGTCATATGCCGTATCTCCCTCTTCTGTTGCCCGCGGCATTCCATCAATATGACGGCCGGAGGAGGGGGCAACCATCATATCGGGAAAAACCATACTTCTCCTGCTGAAGATGAGACTCCCCTGCATGCACCGCCAGGCCAGGCATGCCTTTCAAGGAGGGGGGTGCAGCGGAGCGACAGGTATGGTGCACGAGATGTTCGGCGTTTCTGACAAGCTGAAGGAAAAAGGCGTCGATATGGAGAAGATGCTCGATGCCGCGATGGAACTCTACGTCCCGCACGGGCTTACGGCTGCCGAGGCCCGGCCGCAGATAGAGCAGATGATAGAACGCTCCTTGAGAGATCCCAACGTCGCCTCCCTCCTGCTCGCGGCTGTTCTCCTCGAGGACGAGCTCTTCTGGAAAAAGAAGGACTCGCTGATAAAAGACGACCCGGTGTTCCTCCTCTCAGACGAGATCATCGGTATGGCGATTGCAGAATGCATCGGAGGGACGTATGCACGGTTCGAGTTCACCCGGTACGACCAGAAGAAGCCGGGCGTGCTCCGGTCACTGGGGCCGTTCCTCGACGATGCCGTGGCAGGACTCATTGCAGGCTGCACCTCGAGGTTCTACAGCGAATGTGCCTGAACCCTGTCGTTGCACTCCTCCAGTTCACGACAATACTTCCCCTCGGCAGGACGAGGGACTTTGAGGCATTCGCGAGGCATTCGTGGATCTACCCCCTGGCAGGATACGCCGTAGGCGGGATCGCTGCTATCGGTGTTCTGTTCCTAAAACCCCCTCTTCTTGCAGCTGCAGTGGGGATCGGCCTCGTTTTCCTCCTGTCCGGGTGCAACCACCTGGATGGCCTCATGGACCTGGGCGATGGGCTCATGGCCCACGGCGGTCGGGAGAGGCGTGTCGCAGCTCTGACAGACCGGCAGGTCGGGACAGGCGCCCTCGCACTCGCGATGGTCACCACGCTCGTCTCGTATTCATCCCTCGCATCGGTGTCATCCGCTGCCTGCTCGCTGCTGGTTGCAGAGGTCGGGGCTAAGTTCTCGATGGCGTTCCTATCCACGTTCGGAAAGCCATTCCGGGATGGCATCCATGCCACTATCCAGTCCCGTTCGAAGCCCTACTTCCCCCTGCTCGCCGGGGTGCTCTGCCTCCCGCTCGTACTCCTCCCGGTACCGGGACATGCACTTATCCTCGCCGCGGGAGCCGTAGTGGCATGCCCGCTCGTTCTCCAGCTCGTATCAGGCAGGCTCTTTGGCGGAGTGAACGGCGACGTTGTCGGCGCTGCAAACGAGATCACGAGGGCGTCGGTCCTTGCAGTCCTCTGCATCTACTGGTAGAGAGGATACCACGCATCTTTCCTGGCCGCAGGGGAGCTATAGCATGCCCAAATGAAACCGGCACCATGGTTCAGTACAGCACCCACAGGACAACTTGTGTACAGCGAGTGGTCAGAGGTGGTAACGCGACACGAATCCTGTATCTTTTTCGTCTCCACACTCGATGGCTACGCCGTCCCGTACGAGCTTGTTGAACTGGAGCTGGGCGTTGAGGAGCGCCTCGTCGGAAGCGGCTCCTTTCTTCATGTCCTGGAGCGCCTTCTCCTGAGGCATTGGATAGAGCCGCGGACCCACCCAGATCCCCTTGCATTGCTCGCAGAATGCACAATAACGGTAGACCGAGACTTCACCTGTACTGCACTCGACAGTGGCGCGGTTCCCGGTTTGGTCCTTTTGCATTGGCAGGGTCTTCATGTTTCAGAATGGGGTATTCTACTCCGACCGATATGATTCTGTCGATAATACCCTTCTTTTTCCGGGAAATCCTTCCAAATCCCGTCAATCGAAACGATTAATAGGTATCCCTATCCAATATTTTATACTCTAATAAATGGGCTGAACTTTAACGGGCTCATTTTTAACGGAGGAATGACATGGCAGCAGACAAGCCTCACCTGAATCTGGCGGTCATCGGACACATCGACCATGGAAAGTCTACAATGGTCGGGAGGCTCATGTTCGAGACCGGGACCGTTCCCGCGCACATCATCGAGGGGTACCGCAAGGAGGCCGAAGCCAAGGGCAAGGCTACCTTCGAGTTTGCCTGGGTCATGGACAACCTGAAGGAAGAGCGCGAGAGGGGCATCACCATCGACATCGCGCACAAGCGCTTCGACACCCCCAAGTACTACTTCACGGTGGTCGATTGCCCGGGTCACAGGGACTTCGTCAAGAACATGATCACCGGCGCCTCCCAGGCAGACGCAGCAATACTCGTGGTCGCTGCCCCTGACGGTGTCATGGAGCAGACGAAGGAGCACGTTTTCCTGGCAAGGACTCTCGGGATCAACCAGCTCATCATTGCCATCAACAAGATGGACGCCGTGAAGTACGACCAGAAGCGGTTCGAAGAGGTGAAAAAGGATCTCTCTGCGCTGTTGCAGATGGTCGGGTACAAACCGTCCGACATACCCTTCATCCCGACGAGTGCGCTTGCAGGGACGAACATTTCCAAGAAGAGCCCTGATACTCCCTGGTACACCGGCCCAACGATTCTCGAGGCACTGGACCTCCTCAAGGAGCCTGATAAGCCCGTTGACAAGCCGCTTCGCCTGCCCATCCAGGACGTGTACAGCATCAGCGGCATCGGGACTGTCCCGGTCGGCCGCGTCGAGACGGGCGTCATGAAGAAAGGCATGAAGGTCAGTTTCATGCCGGCCAACAAGGAGGGCGAGGTCAAATCCATCGAGATGCACCACGAGGAGATCCCACAGGCCCTGCCAGGCGACAACGTTGGTTTCAACGTGCGTGGTATCGCAAAGGGTGACCTCCGCAGGGGTGACGTGACGGGACCGGCTGATGCTCCCCCGACGGTAGCCGATGAGTTCACTGCCCAGATCGTTATTCTCCAGCACCCCAGTGCCATTACAGTGGGCTACACCCCGGTCTTCCACTGCCACACGACCCAGACGGCATGCATGTTCACCGAGCTCAAGAAGAAACTCGACCCGAGGACAGGCCAGGCAAAGGAGGAGAACCCGACTTTCCTCAAGACCGGCGATGCGGCAATCGTCCAGATCAAGCCCACCAAGCCGATGGTCATCGAGAACGTGAAAGAGATCCCCCAGCTCGGCAGGTTTGCAATCCGTGACATGGGCTCCACCATCGCTGCAGGGATGTGCATTGCGATTGTCCCCAAGCAGATGCGGTGAGGCCCAGGTCACGATATACATTTTTTGGTGAGAAACCATGCAAAAAGCCAGAATTCGCCTGACAGGAACAGATTTCAAGAAGATCGAGATGGTCTGCGACCGCATCCGCGAGATCGCGGAGCGCACGGGCGTGAACCTGGCTGGTCCGATTCCGCTTCCGACAAAGCGCCTGGTCGTTCCCATCCGGAAGAGCCCCGATGGGGAGGGCACTGCAACATGGGACCGCTGGCAGATGAGGGTGCACAAGAGACTCATCGATATTGATGCCGACGAGAGGGCACTCCGCCAGCTAATGCGTACACAGGTCCCAAAGGATATCGGCATCGAGATCGTCCTGGAAAGCTGAGGGAGGGGCTTGACCGCAGCCGGTATTGCCCAGAAGATCCGGCCGGTCCTTTCTTTTAACGGACTGTTCCTCGTAATCTTTCTCATCGCCCTCGCCATCCGGCTCTCCTTTCTCGACTTGAGGCTCCTGCACCACGACGAGGCGATCCATGCCTGGTTCTCCTACGAGCTCCTGACGAAGGGGACGTATGCCTACGACCCGATGTACCACGGGCCGCTGCTGTACTATGTCACTGCAGGGATGTTCTTCCTGCTGGGGCAATCAGACGCTGTCGCCCGGCTTCTCCCGGCCCTCTTCGGCGCGGCTATCGTCCCCCTCGTCTATGCATTGCACCGCCTGGGATACCTCGACAGGCGCCAGGCCCTTGTTGCAGCACTCTTCATCGCCGTTTCCCCGAACCTCGTCTACTTCTCCCGTTTCCTGCGGCATGACATCTTCCAGCTCTTCTTTTCCGTCCTGCTCCTGGTTGCACTGCTTGCGTACCTTGAGCGGGGAAAGATCGGTTACGCCCTACTTGCGGGCCTTGCTGCGGGCGGAGGGATGTGCCTCAAAGAGGACATGCCGCTATTCATCATCCTTATCATCGTATTCGGGGTCTACCTGCTCTGGAGGCGTGATGTTCCATTCCCCCGCACCTGGATACGGGATACCGTCATCGCCGCCGCCGTTGCCATCGGTATCATGGCCCTCTTCTACTCCTCGATGGGGGTCCATCCTGAGATCCTCGAGACAGGTGTGATCGCAGCCTATACGCATTGGACTGCAATGCACGGTCAGTGCCGTATCTGTGGCCCCTGGTACTTCTATATCCTGCTCTTCCTCCTCTACGAAGTCCCTGTCTTCATCCTCGCGCTCCTTGCCATGTTCCAGTTCACCGACTGCCACAACCCTTTCCCGGGCTGGATCTCCCGCATCCGCACCTGGGCCCACCGGGACAGGCAACCTGCCGGAACGGAATATACAGCCGAATCCATGCTCTCCGCCTATCGTGGACCCGGCATACACTGGGACAAGAAGGAGCTCTTCTTCCTCTTCTGCATTCTCTGGTTCGTTGCAACGATCGCTGCCTATGCCTATCTCGGTGAGAAAGTGCCCTGGCTGATCATCCACCAGCTCTTCCCTGCCATACTCGTCTCCGTGTACATTCTGAACGAGAAGAAGACTGTCTTTGCCCTCGCAGGGTGCGCATTCCTGGTCCTGATGACATTCCATGTCGCTTTTGCGCCCGGCGATATCAACGAGCCCATCGTGCAGGTGCAGAACTCCGAGGACCTGCGCCTCGTAATGAAGCTCATCGATGCTTCCGATTCCGTTGTCATCGCTTCGGAGAGCTATTGGCCGCTCCCGTGGTATTACCGGGGGGAGAAGTGGAACAAGATGCGCTTCTATGGCAAGATCGTGGATGAAGCGACGATCTACGATATCGATCCGGACATGGTGATCACCCATGACCAGTCGAGTTACCTGTCCCTCCCGGGTTATAACAAGAAGACGTACAAGCTCTGCTACTGGTTCTCCATCTACGACAACGAGAACCGGATATTCGAGTATTACGTGAAGCGCGACGGGAAGATGGGGAGCATCAACATCGACGTCTTTTCGAAACCCGGTCTTTACGCCAAAGCTGGTATCCCCGCTCCTTCTTGAAAGACAAAAGATACCTTCTTCCTCTTTTCAATCGGGTAAACTGAGTTCGAATGGTGAACCGGCAAAAAAGAGAGAGCTTATCCCAATTCGTCCCATTTCCGCCGCCGCCGGAAGAAGCGGTACCCCAGGATGGCGACAATAGCGATGACGACGACGACGACGATGATGACGATGCTGCCGGAGAGAGCCCCTCCAACTGCAGATGCAACGCCGGCCAGGGGATTGGACTCGACCTCTTCCTTCAGCTTGAGCGCCTCTGAAAGGGCTTCTTCAGCCTTTGCTGCAGCTTCTGCAGCCTTGTTGCTGGCCTGACCATAGTCCTTCGCAGAGAGATAGTCCCTGGCTGCTGATACGAGGCTGGCTGCGTTGTCATGGGCGATCAGGATGGGCGTGAGGCGGGGATCCGCATCCATGCTCTTGTTGACCCGGAAGTCCGTGATAAGCGCCCCGACCTCTCCCACCTTGGCATCCGCGCCATCGATGGTCTTCTGTATGGTAATTTCAGCAAGGACCGCTCGGGCATCCTCCATTGCAGCACTTGCACGTGTCAGGAAATCCTGGGCCCGCGAGTAGTCGCTTGAACTCTCCGCACTCTGGATGGCAGCAGACGCCTCGCTGTACTTGGCCTCGACTGCCGAGAAGTCGCCTCCCTGGGCCGCGGCAGCATCGATCTGGGAACGTAAAGAGGCCAGTTCTTCCTTTGCCTGCTGGATGGACTCTTTTATCTGCCCCGGGTTGATGACCAGGGCCATCTTTATGACCTCGGACGAGGCAATCGACTTCCCCTTGCTGTCAAGCTCTTTCACTGCGACGACGACCTTTTCGCTGGTTCCTTCAACTGTTGGTGCGACCCCTTCCATAGTCACCTTCATGGAGAGCTCCCTTTTCGACGGGTAGGAGAGAAGCCAGCCATTTATATTGACGTTCTGGCCGACCTCTGTCCTTGAGGGGTTTTCGATGCCATCGAGCACGAGGGCATATGTCCACGTCGGGTTGTCCATCTCGCTGGAGAGCTGGAGGGAGTTCTCATCGTCGAAGGTCTTCCCGCCGCTGGCCGGGAATTCGATGACAAAGGTCGCCCTGACTTGGGTCTGGCCCGAAATGAGGCTCCCCGAAGGTGTGATGGCAATATTCCCCACGGATATGGCAGCCATACCCTGGACGAGGAGGCATAGGAAAAGAACAGTTACACATGGCCACAACGCTCTCATACTTATCACTCGAACAATGGTTCTATCTCTTCGTCAAACGTAATGGGCTTTCTCTCCTGGGACTTTGCTACGTCTTCCTTGGTGGTCCGGGCAATTTCCATGAGTTCCGTGATCCTCGGGGCATTGGCCACGGTGGCAAGGACGACGACTGCTGCAACGTAGTTGCTGTTCACGGGGTAATCGCCGCCACGGACCTCCACGCCCGCGATATTCTCCTCGACCCAGCTTTTGGCCTTCTCGATACCCTTTCGATCGAGTTCGTCCGGAGGGCCTGCAACGAGAACAAGTGCCCTCTCGGCGGTGCTGTAATCGCACGGGAGGGTGAGCCTCCCCAGCATGGCTCTCCGCACCAGGGAGATTATCTTTGCAGTCCTGTCCTCGCCGAGCAGAACCTCCTCGGTCGCCTCTCTCTTCCGGATAGTCCCCTTAATACCGTTGATAAGCGTGCCTACAGAAGGCTTCGACTTCCTTGAGGCGACTTCGGTGATGGCATAACCGACCGATGTGATCCCTCCGCCCCTGAGCGTGTTGATGATCTCGCTCGAATCGACGACCATCTCCCCGACCCCGGCGGACCCCACCTCGCCTGCACGGAACAGGACACCGAACCGGCGGACGATCTCATCGTTGATGCGGGAAAATGCAGATTTGATGCTCTCTCCCTCGTTCTTCCACGCACTGTTGTCGAAGATGAACGTGTTGTCCGCTTCCTTGGTCAGGGTCGTGAGGCTCCTGGCGGCATTGTAGGAATAGAGCCGCCCCTCCTCGGGTGCAGGGAGGATGCCGAGGACATAGACGGGTTCCCTATAGATCTTCTTCAGTGCACGGGTAAGGACAGGTGCGCCTCCAGACCCCGTGCCTCCACCGAGGCCTGCAACGATCATGAACGCATCGACGTCATGGGTACCTCTCCTGTCGATTCCGCTAACGATGCTGTCGATCTCGTCCATCGTGATGCGTGCACCGGCGGCATTGTCAGTCCCGACACCGTGACCCTTCACAACGGTCTGGCCGATGAGGATGCGGTCCTTCATATCGATCTGTTTTAAGCCCATGAGGTCGGTACGGGCCGTATTGACTGCAATACCCCTGAAACTGTTCCTCCCAATCTTCTTGTCCTGCTCGAGGAACATGTCCACGATCTTTCCGCCCGCCTGGCCGAACCCGATGAAAAACATTCTCATGGAACCGAAACACCAGCCCAATTCTTACGGAAGGACGTTTAATTTCTTTATTTAATATGATTTTCTCCCGGGAGTTGAAATACTTTCCTTATCCAGAAATAATGGCAAAACGGATTTAAAAAGATTATTTTTAATGCGGAGCCTTTTTCATCCCCCTTTTCCAATCAATACCGGGAACTGGATATGAAGATCTGCATAGTCGGCGGTGGGCTGACCGGTCTTTCCGCCGCCTTGTTCCTCGGGAGAGAGCACGAGGTCGAGCTCTACGAGAAATGCCGTCACCTCGGCGGGTGCGTCTCCTCTTACGAAATCGGTGATACGCACATCGAGTCTTTCTACCACCACTGCTTTGCCGGCGACACCCGCCTCTTCTCCCTGATGGACACGCTCGGGATACGGGACAGGCTGGAATGGCTCAGGGGGTCCACTGGGTACTTTATCGATGGCTGCATCCACCCCCTCGATACCCCCCAGCAGATCCTGCGCTATCCCCACCTCTCGCTCCTGGACAAGGCGAGGCTCGCCCTCCTTACCCTCCGGTCGAAGCGGATGGACACCTCCTCCCTGGATGGGATGACCGCCCGCGACTTCATCGTCGGAAAACTGGGTGAGCGGGCCTACGCGTCCTTCTTCGAGCCGCTCCTGGCGAGCAAGTTCGGGGATTTCAGGGACCAGGTTTCCGCGGCGTGGCTCGTCAGCAGGATAGCGATCCGTTCCAACCGGGGCCTCTCGGGAGAGCGTCTCGGCTACCTGGAAGGGGGTTTTTTTACCCTGATCGATGCCCTCTCCGACCGGGTCGGGAGAGATTGCGTCATCCGGCTCGGCGACGCAGTGACGAACATCGCACGCGAGACACGGGGCTGGCGGGTGAACGGCCAGAAGTACGATGCCGTTATATCGACCATCCCCCCGCAAGCCCTCCCAGCAGGGACGATCCAGGGTCTCGATCCCGTGCCGTACCAGGGAGCCGCCTGCATGCTCCTCGGGCTCGAGAGGGACGCGACCGAGGGGATCTACTGGCTGAACATGAAAGACCCTGCACCGTACGGTGCGGTCATCGCCCATACCAATTTCGTCGCGAGGGACCGATACCCGGAGCACCTGGTCTACCTGGCCTCGTATTTCCACGGCAAGCCCCCTGCAAATCACGACGAGAGGATGCTGTCGGACTTCTGCCAGAGGTTCGGGGTGGCACGTGAAGAGGTGCACTGGCACAAGACGGCGATCGAACCCTGCGCCGGCCCCCTCTACACCACGGGTTCCACCCGGAAGATCGTGCCATACAGGGCCGGGGGCCTTTACTTCGCGGGCATGTTCTCGAGACCGAACTACCCGGAACGGAGCATGGATGGCGCTGTTGCTGCCGGGACAGAGGTCGCTGACCTCGTCATGAAAGACTCGGGAGCATGACAGCCGGGGACTCCGTTACCGTGGTCATCCCTGTCTACAACGACAGGGAGAGCCTGGCTGTTGCGATACCCCGCTCTCTCGAAGCCCTCGAACCCGTTGCATCCACCTTCGAGCTCATCGTCGCCGAGGACGGGAGCACGGATGGGAGCGCCCTTGTCGCGAAGGAGTGGGAAGAGCGGGACAGCCGCGTCCGCCTACTCCACAGCGACGAGCGCCTCGGCCGTGGGAGAGCGCTTTCCAAGGCATTTTCAGTCGCCCGGGGGGACATCGCCTGTTACTACGATGTCGACCTTGCCACGGACCTCGCTCACCTCCCCGAACTGGTCGGGGCCGTCCGGGAAGGGCACGACATCGCGACCGGCTCTCGGCTCCTCCCAAATAGCAGGATTGCACGGAGCCAGGGCCGTGAACTGGCCAGCAGGGGATACAACCTCCTTGTCCGCAGCGTCCTCGGCTCCCGGCTGCACGACCACCAATGCGGGTTCAAGGCGTTCCGGAGAGAGAAGCTGCTCTCCCTCCTCCCCGAGGTGAGGGATACCCACTGGTTCTGGGACACGGAGGTCCTGGTCAGGGCCCAGAGGAGAGGCTACTCGATAAAGGAGTTCCCTGTGAGATGGAGGGAGGGGAGGGGCACGACCGTGAGAAGAAAGGACGTCTACCAGATGGGGAGCGCCGTGCTCAGGCTGTGGTGGCAGTTGCATGTGGAAGAAAGCTAGCACAGTCCTTGTCTCGTCCCTCCTCGCTGTCGGGATAATCGCATTCATGCTCTACACGATATGGGACGACCTCCTCGCTGCCGCAGGTCACGCCGTGTGGTATTTCCTCGCCATCGCCTCGGTAGTCTGCCTCGCTGCATGGTGGCTGCGGGGATTCCGGTACAGGAGCATCCTCTCTTCGCTGGGGGTCCGTGTCAGGGTCAATTTTTCCGTCGCCTGTATCTTTGTGAGCCAGACGGCGAACCTGATCGTGCCTGCGCGGCTGGGAGACCTCGTGAGGATATTCATCCTCCGCCACGATGACAGGGCCACTGCATCGCAGGGACTCTCTTCGCTGGTCGTGGAACGTGTCTTCGATATCCTGATGGTGGCAATTCTCGGTGCTGTATCGATCCTCTTCGTGCTCAACGCCCCCGACTGGTTCTACACGATCATCATCGTCCCCATCGTCGCGGGGGTCCTCTTCTTCTTCTTCCTCGTCCTCGCCGGGAAGGTGGCCTCCGAGAACCGGATCATGCGGGTGGTCCTCGGCATTATCGGGCAGGTGCGCGAAGCGTCCCTCTCTTACCGCTCCCTCGTCCTCCTCTCGGCCAGTTCCATCGTGATCTGGCTCATGGACGTGCTCGTCTGCGTCTTCGTGGTGATGATGTTCCAGGAACAGGTGCCATTTGCAGTAGTCGTACTCGGCATCGTTGTCGGAAACCTCGTCAAAGCCGTTCCCCTGACGCCCGGGGGTGTCGGCACGTACGAACTGGCGTTGGCGCTCACCTTCGCCCTTGCCGGCGTGCCAGCGCCTGATGCAGCAATGATCGCTGTCATCGACCACCTGGTCAAGAACCTCGTCACGCTCGGCGGGGGGATCGTATCCATCTACTATTTCGGCGGGTGGGTGCTCGACAGCATAAGGAGTGCGTTCCAGGACAGGTTCGGGGGGATGAAGGCTGATTGACTATGCGTTCCAGGCCCTGTCGGTTATCTCCTGGCTCCTCCTCGTCTCCTTTCTCCAGGTCTCGGTCTGGCCTTTCCTGAGGCGCACCTTCGCCGAGTATGCCTACCCGGTCTCATTTCCCGTCTCGCTCCTCCTGTTCACGCTTGTTACCTGGTACTGCGGGCTCCTGCGCCTCCCCATATCCATTGCACTCATCCCGTTCGCTGCGATGTTTCTCCTCGCGGCATACAGGAAGGAATATGCACGGAAGTACTGGTCGGCGCAGTGGGTCTATGCAGCCATATTCCTCCTCTTCTTCTTCTCGATGGTGAGCGTCCGGTTCGCAAATCCCAGCATCTCGTACGCGGAGAAGTTCATGGACCACGCATTTCTCGCGTCCGTAATGCGCCTCCCGGTCGTCCCGCCGCTGGACCCCTGGTTCTCTTCCGGTTACCTCGATGTCTATTACTACCTCGGGTACTGGATGTTCGGCGCACTCGGAACCGCGAGCGGTGTGCCGTCGCAGGTCGCGTTCAACCTCGTGCTCCCCACGGTCTTCGGGTTCTCCGCAGTCGTCCTCTATGCCCTGGGAAAGGTGATAGCCCCTCATTTCCCCTGGCTGGTTCCCGGGACGCTCCTCGCTGTGAATCCCTCCTTTGTCTGGCAGGTCATACAGGGAAAGGCAATCGGGTCGATCCTGTGGGACAGCACCCGGACGATCCCAGACACCATCAACGAGTACCCCCTCTTCTCATTCCTTTGGGGGGACGTCCACCCGCACGTAATCGGGATATTCAACCAGGTCCTCTTCATCTTCCTGCTTGTCTACTCGCTGCTCCGGTTCAGAGACCTGGACATCCGGTGCCGCTCTCTCCTCGTCCTTGTATGCGGGCTCTCGCTCGGGTCGATGCCGCCCATCAACACGTGGGACGTCATCGTCTACGCCCCGGTTACGCTCCTCTTCGGCCTGATGATCTGGCACGAAGCGCGGGGACCCACGCCTGGTGCAGGTCCCTTCAGTACCCTAGCCAGATCAATTCGGGGGGCGGGTGATGTCGCACGGTCTTGCCTCTCTCTCCTTCGTTCGAATTGCAGGGAGGGAGCAAAAAGGCTGCTCGCGATGATTCCCGCGTCCCCCTGGTCCTTCTTCCTCCTCGTGCCGGTTACCGCGGTGCTCTGCTATCTCCCCTTCTACATCCAGATGAACACGCAGGGCATAATGGGGGTAGGTTTTGTCCATACCCCCACGGCGCCGGTCGATTTCCTCCTCGTGCACGGGTTCTTCATCCTCGTGATGTTGCTCTATCTCTCCCGTGACATATGGAGACGCCCCCTGCTCCTCATCGTTCCGGTGGTCGTCGCCCTGGCAGGGTACCCTGCAGCAGCCATAGCCGCAGTGCCCCTCGTCTACCTGCTGGCAGGAAAGAGGCGCGCCCCATCCGAAGTGCTCGCAGTGCTCGGCCTTGCCATCGTCATCCTCTGCGAGCTCCTCTATTTGAAAGACAACATGGGCGACACCTATTACCGGATGAACACCGTCTTCAAGTTCTACATCGCCGCCTGGCTGCTGATGGGGGTGTCTTCGTTTGCAATGCTCTCTTCCCTTGCAGGCAGGCACATCCCTCCGGGGCGCTTCCCTGCGTGGTCCGGGAAGCTGGCGCTGGTCCTGGTGTCGGTTTTCATGATCGGCGCGCCGCTCGCCGTGCCACTGGACCCCCCGTACACGGGCGGGACGCTGGACGGCCTCGCCTACCTCGATACAGCTCATCCCGGTGACGCCAGGGGCATCGCCTATCTTCGGTCCCTCCCGGGTGTAGGGGGCGTGGTCGAGGCCGAGGGTGGGGATTACACTTACTTCGGACGGGTATCCTCCTTCACCGGCATACCGACGGTAATCGGGTGGCCTTTCCACGAGTACATGTGGCGCAGCAATACAGGCGGGTGGTTCGGGAAGCGCCAGTCGGACGTGAAGACGATATACGAGGACCCGGCCATGACGGAAGACCTCATGCGGCAGTACAACATGACCCACGTATATGTCGGCGACCCGGAGAGGGAGAGGTATGCCGTCCGGGTGGACGGGGCGGGTCTTATCCCCGTCTACGACCGCGAGGGAGTCCAGATCTACGCCCTCGGCACATGATTAAACCTACATCCCAAGCCCACATGATGAAAACTGCGAATGCAGTTTTCATCCCAAAAATCCGTCGAGAACAGGGTTCCTCCAAACATTTATGCCTGCATCTGTCGAATTGATATGGCTACATCGTCGATACTGGCTGATGAGTGATGAAGGAGGACTACGCAACTCCTGAATGAGGTGAGTCATGGCAAAGTCATATGTCAAATTCCAGGTTTCTGAAGAGATCCAGAACAAGGCACTCGAGGCTCTGGAGATAGCGAGGGAGACGGGGAAGATCAAGAAGGGGTCGAATGAGGCTACAAAGGTCATCGAACGCAGCATCGCCGCACTCGTTCTCATCGGGGCCGACGTGGAGCCCGAAGAGATCGTCATGCACCTCCCCCCGCTCTGCGAAGAGAAGAAGATCCCGTTCCTTTACATCAACAAGCAGAACGACATCGGGACCGCCAGCGGGCTTGACGTTGGATCGGCTGCTGCAGCCATTGTCAAGCCGGGAAAGGCAAAGGAACTGGTCGACGAGATCGTCAAGCAGGTCAACGAACTGAGAGCGTGAGGGGACGATGGCCGACGAAGGGACGCCCGCAGAAGTG
>JAPXNX010000004.1:0-21525 GCA_033811795.1 Methanolinea sp.
ACCCCTCACCGGGTGCGTCCCCGCCGGGGTGCAGGTCGCCGACTGTCGCTGTACACCCCGCACACGCAGCCAGGACTGCTGCGAGGAGGAGGAGACAGTGAACCGACCGGTCCTGCATACCGATCCCGGTTGTTATCCGCAGCATATGAGTGTTGTGCAGCACCTGGGCGGGAGACCGGGAGGGCAGGAGAAGAGAAGGGCGGTTTTATGAGGGCGTGCATCCAGGAGGAATCATGGAGCCGGACCACGAAGATATATACAGGGAGGCCTTGGCACTCCACGCCGAGCACAGGGGCAAGCTCGAGATACGCTCCAAGGTGCCGCTGGAGACCCACCGGGATCTCTCCCGAGCCTATACCCCGGGAGTCGCGGAAGTCTGCAGGGCGATCCAGAAGAACAGGGACCTTGCCTACAAGTACACGCTCAAGGGGAACTCCGTTGCCATCGTGACCGATGGCTCCGCGGTCCTGGGCCTCGGGAACATCGGCGGTTACGCTGCGATCCCGGTGATGGAGGGAAAGGCGATCCTCTTCAAGAAGTTCGCGGGGATCGATGCTTTCCCCATCTGTTTCGAGAGCTGGCAGACCGACTTCGTCGACCAGGTGAAGAACATCTCGCCTGTCTTCGGGGGGATAAACCTCGAGGATATTGCAGCTCCCCGGTGTTTCGAGGTTGAGGACGCGCTCCAGGACATCGGCATCCCGGTGATGCACGATGACCAGCACGGGACCGCGATCGTCGTCCTCGCAGCCCTCCTGAATGCCTGCAGGGCAACCGGAAAGCATTTCGAGGATCTCTGCATCGTGATCTGCGGTGCAGGGGCTGCGGGGTACGCGATAACCCGGCTCCTCCGGTGCATCGGGTACAACCCTGACGTCTGCCAGTCCGTAAAGGAGATCATCGTCTGTGACCGGCAGGGGATCATCCACCGGGCCAGGGAAGGGCTCTACAGGAACAAGTACAAGTTTATCATCGCGGACGAGACCAACAGGTCCGGCAGGACCGGAACGCTCGCGGATGCAATGGAGGGGGCGGACGTCTTCATCGGGGTGTCTGCCCCCGGTATCGTGACCGAAGAGATGATCCGGCGGATGAACGACGACCCAATCGTCTTTGCGCTCGCGAATCCCGTGCCGGAGATCATGCCGGACAGGGCAAAGAGCGCGGGGGCGGCAGTCGTGGGCACTGGCAGGAGTGACTACCCCAACCAGATAAACAATGCACTCGCGTTCCCGGGTGTCTTCCGCGGGGCTCTCGACGCATATGCAACGAGGATATCCGACGAGATGAAACTTGCAGCGGCCCACGCGATCGCGGACCACGTGGAAAACCCCCACAGGGACCATATCCTCCCGACGATACTCGACAGGGACGTGACACGCGCAATCGCCAGGGCCGTCCGGCAGGCTGCAGTCGATTCGGGGTGCGCCCGCGACCTCTGAATCCGTCAGCGGGAAAAAACCTGCAATGAAATGCTGGTTGTGCTGCGGGGGCTAGCATTGTGTGCCAGCCTGATCGACCGGTTTTTTGGTTATCTGCACCTATCCTTTTTTCATGCCGGTTGTTACGATAACCATGGCGAAAGGCCGCAATTACGAGCAGAAAAAACGAATGGCAGAGGAGATTGCTGGAACAGTAACCTGCGTCCTCGGAGTTCCGCCCGAGAGGGTTACAATTCTTATTCACGAGCTGGAGCAGGAGAACATTGCAATTGCAGGCACCCTGCTCTCAGAACAGCAGAAATGAACTGCTGGCCCCTGGTCGCTGCCACCTCTGCCGGGGATGCACCGGGTGAGGTCGTCCCTTCAGCCAGGATGTTGGAGTTCATGCTCGACGCGGTAAAGAGGGTCGTTTCCTCGCTTTTTGCAGGCTTGTTCCGCCGCAGAAAAGGGACGGGGAGGATATTCCTCGTCTCCGACCTCCACTTCAACCACGCCAGGATCATCGGCTACTGCGGCAGGCCGTACAGGTCGGTCACCGAGATGAACCGCGACCTCGTCCGCCGGTGGAACTCGGTCGTCGGTCCGGGTGACACCGTGTACTGCCTTGGGGACTTCTGCATGCGGGGAGATCCGCGCAACTGGATCCGGGTACTCAACGGGGAAAAGATCTTCATCCGCGGGAACCACGACCAACCCCTCCTGAAAGCCCGGCACCATTCTGTCCTTTCATGCAGCGGTCAGACTTTCTACCTTGCGCATGACCCGGCCGACGCCCCTCCCTCGTGGGAGGGGTGGGTGATCCACGGGCACACGCACAACAACAGGATGGACATCTACCCGTTCATCAACGGGGAAACGCGAACCATCAACGTCTCGTGCGAGTGCACGGGGTACACCCCCGTATCCCTGGACTACCTCCTCTCTCTCGACCTGGAATCGATAGCGAGGATGGAGATCCTGTCAGATCCACCCGTCAGGAAGTGGCCTGGAAGCGGTCCATAGCGCTTCCTCCCTCAGACACCGGTGCCCGTGTCTCCCGTTCCGGAAAAAAGAAGGAGGAGCTTTCATGATTTCAGTTTCTGGAGAAAGAAGACCCCGATACAGATCGCTGCAATGGAGAGGGCCATGAAGAACATGTCGGTCCCTGTCTGCATCTTGAGGGCGAGCACGCGCTGGAAGAAACTGACGATGAGCACCATGATGATGACCTTGATGATCTTGTTTTTCAGGTCATCGAGGTTCGAGATGTCGAGGATGGTATGAAAGAAACCTCCCTTCCTGGCGATATTGATCTGCGATATGAAAAGCTCGTAGATCCCGAAGGAGAAGATGAGGAGGACCATCCCGATGAGATAGAAGTCCACGGCGCCGATGATCCCGATCAGGATCTCTGTGTGTTCGACTTCCAGGGTGGCGAAGTCGATGGCGTGGCCCAGGGTATTGATGATCTCCAGCGATCCTGAGACGAAGAGCACGATTGCAGAGAATGTCCCGAAAACGACGGCCAGGATAACGATGAGCCGGGAGTCCCAGAGCACAGCCTCGAACAGGCGCTCGAGGACATGCTGCTCTTCGCGGGGCTTTTCGGGAGTGTCCATCTCTTGCTGGTCCATCACTCTATTCATGGGAGAAGTGAGCAAAAAAGTATGGTGAAATTCGAACGCGGATAGTACCAACGACAGACTGCTGCCAGCCAGTGACAACACTCGTCGTCCGCAGGCGCAGCGCAAGGTGAGTGGATAAGCCCACGGGAGGTCATAACGCCACCTGGTGTTCACCCCGGGCTGGTCGCTGACCCGGCACGAGGCGTTTGTTCTTCGTATCACCGCCTGTTCCGGATGTGAGGCCATCCTGGATTCGTGAGGATCTGTGCAGGTCGAATCGAGGCCGTTCCGTAGCCTTCCCCGATGAGCGGACCCCCGTGAGCGGCCACCGTTCGCCGACCTGCCCGGGCAATCGAAGATCGATAAACTCGCGTGATGCTTGCGTTCGCGGACCTATGAAATGAAAACCGCGGATGCGGTTTCCATGACAGAATAAAACCGCTTCTGCAGGGCTGATTGCCGATCAGATATAAAACGAGAGACAAAGCGACGGCATGAATGCCTGAGCGAGTGTGTTCAGAAACCATGTCGTGCCCGTCAGCGTTGCAATCGTTGCCGGGCTCAGTGCGGCAACGACAGTCTGTGTTCCCGTGGCGAGGACTGTGCTGACCGGGTTGTAGCTGAGGAACGCAGCGAAGAGAGCGGCCGTCGGGAGGATTGCACCCATCGGCGCGATAAGGCCCAGAGCACCGGCATTTTCCAGCGAAACGGCGAGGACCGGTGGGAAGGTCTGGGTCAGGCTAACGATGACGATTGTGAAGAACAGCGCCATGGAAACTGCCATCCCATGAACCGAAATTAGTTGCATTGTCAACTATAATTATATGAGCTCGTCAAGGAATCAATATAATGTGATACGAGGAGACCATCGAGGGGACGAGCCGGTAGTGGACAATTTCTGGTTTGGGCGGTTGTCATCATACGTGATGCGGGCCAAGGCCGCTTATTATTCGGAACGGCTCGAGCCGTACAAGATAAATTATGGCCAGTACCCCTTCCTCCGCGCATTGTACCGCGAGGACGGCGTAAACCAGGAGACACTCGCGAAGAAGCTGCTCTTCAACAAGGCAACGATCGCCCGAGCGATTGACAAGCTCGAACTGGCCGGGTACGTATCACGGACGCGGGACAAGAGCGATGGAAGAGCGAACAGGATCTTCCTCACAGAGAAGGGACGGGAGATCAAGCCGGCGATGGACCAGCTCTCCGATGACTGGAACAAGATCGTCATGTCAGGCTTCACCGGGATCGAGATGATGGTGCTCGAAGAGCTCTCGAAGAAGATCGTTTCGAATGTCGTGAGCGGGACGGATCAGGAGGACATGGCGGTCCAGTTTGAATTGATGGAATAATGACGGGACACTCTCAACGAAGAGATGTCCCCCATCCCACCGTTCCCTCCAGACCATCGCACGAGCTGGCGAGACTCTCCTCCCCGGCCGTTCCAAGTCAGATTTCTGTATACTCTTCACACACGGTGAGTGGGAAAGGCCACGTGCGGCCGCTTCACGACAAATGACGAGTCGAGGTTCTCGACCATCCGGCCTGCGAGAGAGGCCGGGATGCCCAGTGCCATCATGCCTGGCGGGAGGGAGTGGTTCTGGGTCGGGTCCTGGGGACCCATGAACGCGGTGTCCCGCGGCGTGTTCTCGGCAAGGCCTGCCGGGTACGTGATATACGTCGAACATGCAGACCCCCATGGGACGATTACCGGTGAGAACGGGTCGTCGCGGTCGAAGTGGACTAGGGCTGCCATGTTCCGGACCTGTTCGCCCGTGCCGAAGATGCAGAACGATCTCACGGCAGGTGCGGTGTCGGGCAGTGTCTCGCACGCCTGCACGACGAGGTACTTTCCCGGCGGGTGGACCGTTCCCGCCCTGGCATTGCACTGTTCTACCAGTTCCGGGCTGGCCTTGAGGTACTCCGCCACTCCGCCGCGGACCTCGCTTCTGCCCGTCGAGACAAAGTACTTGATATCGTCGGGTACCGGCATGTACCCCACATGGGAGAGCCCACCGGGGCAGCAGCCTTCCCGGGTCTCGGCGCTCACGTAGAGTGCAGAGACATCGCGGCCGATTGCCATGCGGTAGAGCGAGACCGCAAAGCACCGGTTCACGTCAGAGAGGGGAACTGCGCCTGCGGGAGGGGTCTCCGAGCCGTAGACCGCGAGCGGCCGCGTCTCCAAACGGAATGCAGCCGCAAGACGATGCCCGATCACGCGTGGTGACAACGCTGCCATTTCATACCTCCCCGCCCGGTTCCAATGCAGGACCCTCCAGTTCTATACTGTTTCCTGTCAATCCAGCTCACCCCGCTTCTTCCATGCTTCGTACTGGTACGGCCATGCATCCCTGCTTGCGCCGACGAGGTTTTTGAACATCTCCTTTCTCTCCCTGACCCGCGCTTCGCCCTCCGGGAACTGCTTCTCCTTTCTTATCGCGAGGGTGAGGTCCCGACCGAGGCCATGCGCCCTGTTCACTGCAGCCGCAAACGCCTCCGGCCCCCTGGCAAGCGCGACCCCGACACCGCCTATGGGGACGATCCCCAAGTCGGTGAGCACGTGGTTGAGGTAGTCGATGACCTCCTCCTCCATGAACCCTCCCGACGTGGAGACGGCACAGCCGTACTTCCCGAGGCCGAGAAACTCCATACAGTGAAACGAGTTGGCCAGCCGGTCAATCCAGCGTTTGAGCTGTGCCGTAACGCAATCGATATAGACCGGTGACCCGATGACGACCCCGTCGGCACCTTGGATCTTTTTGAGGAGAACTGCGACATCGTCGTCGTACACGCATTCGCCGGTGGAAAAACAGGAGGTGCAACCAGTGCAGAACTCGATATCGAGGTCGCAGATATCGACGACCTCCGTTTCCGCTCCCCCTTCTCCTGCGCCGTCGAGTACCCCCTGGACCAATTTCAGGGTATTGCTCGCTTTTCCACGTGGGCTGCCATTGATCCCAATAATTTCCATCTGTCTTCCTCTCTCCAGTGGTACCTGTTCCTCTTTTCAGATCCCTCGATAGAGATTGTTGTCTTATCAACTAATTTCATAAAAAATTATGGGTTATGCCACTGCGACGGCACAACGGCTGCCGGCTCGCTATAGTGGTTTGGAAGTGTTCCCGGCAAAACAAGGTGTGCCACCAGGAAATACATAGCAACAGCTAATATCCCGTCCCGAACAGTACTACTTTACGCCCCGGTCACCCTGTTTTGGATGCCACGGGAAGAGGACCCGGCCACGAAAGTCCCTTCCCCCGGTCTGGGTACCAAAGTAAAGGGCGAAGGGAGCGGGGAGGTCTTCTTGCATGTCCAGACAGGAGTTGTCCAAAAGCAGGGATGCAGCATGGGACATTGCTATCGTCGTATCGACCGTTGCAGCACTCGCTCTCAATGGTATCGGTCTACTGATGGGCATTACCGTCGTGCTCCCCCACCTGCTCTACATCCCCGTTGTCATCGGGTCGTACAGGCACCCACGTTTGGGCACTTTTTTTGCCCTCGGGATAGGCCTTGCCTACTGTTCCATGGTTTTCCTTTCCTACGGGGCAGGCGGAACACTGGCCGAGGCAGCAGTCCGTGCCGTCGTCCTTGTGATCATAGGCTGGCTCATTGCGTACCTCTCAGCAAGGCTGCACGAGAGGGAAGAACTCTACCGGGGTGTCTTTGACAATTCCGAAGCGGGAATACTCATCGTCGCGAAGACCGGGGAGTGTGTAGTCATCCAGGAGGCAAACTGGAATGCAGCAAGGCTGATCGGGAGCGGAAACACGCCCCTTCAAAACGCACTCCTCTCGACCTGCCTGGGCGAGGATCTGGCTGCAGACCTTTTCGTCCAGCTCGAAAAAGAAGGGAGGATTTATGGAAAAGAGATTTCGCTGGTCCGCCCTGACGGCGAGACCGTTTATGCGATATTATCAGCAGTCCTCCTGACAGGGAACAGGGCAGCACTCTCCCTCGTTGACATCACAGAACGGGTGATCGCAGAGAAAGCTGCCCAGACTGCAAACAGGAAGTTGAGCCTCCTCTCGCGGATATCTTCGGATCACCTCCGTGCGACCGCATCCGAGCTGATCGAGGACATAGAGAGGCTGTCCGGACGCTGCGTGGACACGGCGTGCCGTCCCCTCCTGGAGGACATGCGGGAGAGGGCAAGAACGCTCGTCCGGCATATCCAGCTTTCAGAGACGTACCAGAACCTGGGAGCGTTGCCCCCTGAATGGATCAGGGTCCAGGAAGTGTTGCGGGCAGTCGACCCCGGGGTGGGGGCACGAGACGTTTCCCTGCGTTTCTGGGCAGAGAGGCTGGAGATATTTGCAGACCCTCTTTTCAGGGATGTCCTCGTCCACCTCGTGGAAAACGCCCTGTGTCACGGGGGGACGGTAAAGAATGTCGTTCTCACCTACCGGCAGGTCCCTGGGGCACTGGAACTCTTCATCGAAGACGACGGGAAGGGAATACCGGGGGAAAAGAAAGAGGCGATTTTCGAGTACGACTCGGGGAAGCACGCGGGCCTTGGCCTATTCATCTGCCGCCAGATAACAGATGTCACGGGCATGACGATCACAGAGACCGGGCAGGAAGGAAAGGGTGCCCGCTTCGTGATTCGTGTCCCGGAGGAGAACTACAGGATCGAGGGGACCAGTGACGAAGCACCCCCCTTCCCCCTTCTTTCCCCCGGGCGCGCCACGCGCGTTCCAGACCCCGGCGTCCGGGAGCTGCTCTCGGCAGAGTTTCCAATCGCGAACGAATTGTGGTTGGATTACCACCAGACGAAGGGGGACCCAACCATTGACAGGATCTTCGCAGCCTTTTTTGGTGGACAGGCAGTCTCGCTCGCACGCTGCCGGAGGCATCCCGACGGGCTCGAGGTGGACGCCGTCTTCACGCCAGTGGAACACAGGGGCCGCGGGTACGCGAATATGACGGTGGGGGCCCTCGTGGAGGCATGCGGCCATGATACGCTCTACATGCACTCTGTCCTGAACCTCACGGAGTTTTACGGGAAGTTCGGTTTTCAGAAGATCGGGGAGGATGAACTGCCCCCAACCATCAGGGAACGGTTCGCATTCGCCGGGGGCCAGCTGGAAGGGGCGAATGTCTGTCCCATGAAGCGGGAACCACCCCCCTGATACTTCGGAAGAAAAAATATTCAAACCGCCGTGAAAGCCTATTAGCCCCAGTATTTTGGCCCTGCGGCATATCCCCACCCGCATTTCTCGTAGAACTGCTGGTGACAATCTTCTGCTTTCCAGAAGGGGCCCGCAGGGTGGATCCTGGTCACGATCTTCCGGCCTTTCAGCCGCGGTGATCTCTGGGCTCGATCCCGAGATGCAAGTGCCTTCTCCTTCTGGTCGTTGCTATGGTAGAAGATGACGGAGCGGTAATTCGTCCCGATGTCAGGTCCCTGGCGGTTTTCCTGGGTCGGGTCGTGGATGTCCCAGAATACCTCGAGGAGCTGGTCATACGTGACGACCCGGGGGTAGAATTCGACCCTGACAGCCTCTGCGTGGCCGGTCGAACCGGAGCAGACTTGCTCGTATGTCGGGTTCTGGACTGTCCCCCCGGTGTAGCCGGTCCAGGTCCCGACCACGCCCCTGACACTCCGGAAAGCAGCCTCAATGCCCCAGAAACAGCCTGCTGCAAATGTCGCCTGTTCAAGTCGCTCTCTTCCTGCATGATCAGACCTCTGTGGCACAATATAATGGATATAATGGTCAAGTACCGCCGGTCACACTGGTGGTTGCTAATATCATTGCACGCCCGTTGGAGTGTTTTCCCATCAGCCAGAACTGCAGGAACTGGCTGGTAAATAGTGGCCAAATGCCAGGAGAAAGATTTAGGTGCTAGAAGTAAAGGTACCGCCCCTGTCCTTTGGAAATTGTGTGAAATTTAAGGTTGGGTAAAAGACCAATGCCACTAAAGGTAAATGGCACATTTCACGACATGGGGAAAGCCAACATGAATCGTATCTGTTGATGCCGTTTCAAATCTCCTTGCAGCGGGAAGCTTCGCCTGCCAAAAAGTTTGTCTCTATATGGGCTGGTATGAAGGTATCGGTTTACTCGATTCGCGAAAGAGCTTCTCTAGCCATTAGTCGGACGAAGCAGTTCTCATCTGTGCACGCTCTTGACAATGGCTCCCGTGCCCGGGGGTCCATTATCTTCCCGAGGAGTGAAGCCGATATGAACCGGAGATCCTTGTCACTGTCCAAAAGGAGGGCGATCAGCGCATCGACGCTCCGGGTGTCCCCGATATCACCAAGGGCGTTGGCAGCGGCGATTTTCACTCTCTTGTCATCGTCTTTCAATGCCAGCAGGAGGAATTCAACTGCCGGCTGACCCTTCTTGCCCAGATCATGAATCGAATGGATAATGTCGTACCTGGTCTCTTCTGCCATTGCATCTGTGTGGATGGCCATCATCAAACCCCCGCTGACCCTTTCAGGGCACGATAAAACTCGTATCTGGAGGATAAAATCAATGCGCCAAACAATAGTGCATGGCATATGCTTATCTATGAGAATTTTTTATGGCGACCGGGGGCCGCCCCTTGCAACGACCCGAAAGAGAAGTAAGATGCCACCTTGATTGTCGGATTGCTGCTCTATCAGTTCCGTGTGAGAACTGGGAAAAGGTGAGGTTTATGCGGACTTTGCCGCAAGATCCACGTCCTCTTCCTTGATAGTCTTTCTTCCTGCATGGAGGGCGAGGCGGTTTGCCTCCCTTGTCAGGTTCGCGATGTACTCTTCTGCCTTCGCAACAAGGGCTGCAGCAGCATCGCTGCCGACCCTCTCAGCACCATTCTTCTTGGCAATTCTCACAACTGCAGCAATAGGTAAATCTGCCATTTATTTTACCTCAATTCAAAAAATGTACCAGGAAATATTTAAAGATTTCGTGTTTTTCGACCTATTCAGGCGTGGTTGTCACTTTGCGTTCTTCTCCAGAGCGATTACGAAAAATGCCCTTTTTCGGGGGTAGTAATCATTATAAATTTTGTTTTACTCTTTCGTTCCGGTAAACGAACATTTATTGGGGTGTTTTCTTCCCCCGCACGAGAAATTCCGCGAGCCGGAGTGCGTTTGCATAATCGGGCGAAGCGCGCGAAGTATCGATAAAAATACGGTCTATATTCAGGACAGGTGCGCCATGCCCGTGTCCGCACCCGAGGAGTGCAAGGGTGCGGAAGATCAGGTTACCGCAGATCCCATCGGGGGCGATTATGACAGAGCAGTTCTCTGCCGCGTCTTCGATCAGGATCTCGAAGTGGGGAAACCCGGTCAGGCGTGCAATTAGTTCGGCTTGGGCCAGGCTCTCATCGACCCTCGGGTGCCTCCCCACATCGGAAAACCTCCCGCCCGAGAGGATCGCAACGCCCTTTCCCAGGCCGAGACGCATCGCCAGTTCTCCGGCTCTACGTGCAATCGCCACCCTGTCGAGGACCGTCCACCCCTCGTCGATACCGACCGGCGCAAGCAGGAATTTCCGCCCCTTTCCATCTTCGAGAAGCGCAGCACGTTCGAGGTGGTCCACACCTGCCGCCTCTTTCAGAGCCCGGAGGGTTGCACCTGACGGGAGCGTTCCCCTGACGGCAGCATCTATATTCCCTGCATAGAGGTCCCGTGCCAGCATCTCCCACGGCTTTTTTCCCTCCGCGATGGCGAAGTCCCCCGGTAAGTCCGGCAGCCCTGGCAAAGCATACAAGGTGACACGGGAATCGATGCCCGCCCGCTCGACGCTCCCCTTTACCTTGAGGGCATCGGCCGAAACCCCGATCCCGATCCGACCTACTGGCATGAACTTCCGCCAGAGAATAGACGCATGACACCATCCCGGTCCAGTGAAAAAACCGGCGTCCTCTCATCGTCGAGCGAGATGTACAGGGTCTTGTCATCCGTCACCACGCCGACCTCGGCCGCCGTCATACCGACATCGGAGAACCGGCAGCAGACTTCACTGACAGAGTCTTTCGGGGCAGTGAGGACAAAGCCCATCCCAGGGTACACCCTCACCCATTGCTCGAACGTCATCCCGTGGCCAGACAGGTCCGGGACGGGAAGCCGGTCAAGGGCTACTGCCGCACCCTTGCCGCTCACCTCGAGCAACATGCCGAGTGTCCCGATGACACCAGGGTTGCTGATGTCTTTTCCTGCGGATACGAGGTGGTCGCACCCCAGTCCTTCCATGACCCTGACCTGCGCCCGGACCCTCTCGGGGCTTTTCATGGTGACCGAGTCCCAGTTCAGACTGCACGAAGGGTGCACCCGGCCGTCCAAGTCTACGGCTACTATCACCGAATCCCCGGTCTTTGCAGTATGCGAGTAGATAACTGCGTCCTTCGCTGCAGTCCCGAGGATTGCCACATCGATGACACTGTACGGCGTATCCGGGTGCAGGTGCCCGCCCACGATGGGCACCCCGAACTGGAGAGACGCATCATGCATCCCAGCAATGACCTGTTCCTGTATGGAGTGGTCGGAGATGGAGAAGACATCCACCATCGCGATGGGCTGTCCCCCCATAGCTGCAATATCGTGGATATTGACTAGGACTGCGCAATACCCTGCCCAGTAAGGGTCCGCCTCCATGATGCGGCTCCATATCCCATCTGCGGCAAGGAGAAGGACTTCGTCTCCGTGTTCGATCACAGCGGCGTCCTCGCCGAAAGAAGCGAGCACTCCGGGCGAATCGATCCTGATCGCCCTGACCATCTCACCGATGGCCTGCTTCCGCCGGACGCCCTCGAACTCCCTGACTGCAAGCGCAATCTCTGCTGTGGATACACCGTTCAATTCCATAAGACCAACAACGGCGGTTGTTATAACTCATTGGAGCATCATCAGTGATAATTTATTTGATAGCGGGTAAAATGTCAGGACATGGACTGGGCGGAGAAATACAGGCCCGCTCACCTCGACGAAATCGTGGGAAATACCGCCATCCTCCAACAGATGCTCGAGTGGGGGCGGGACTGGGGTCCCGGGAAAAAGCCGCTCATCATTTATGGCAAACCGGGGACAGGAAAGACGACGAGCGCCCATGCCCTTGCAAACGACCTGGGGTGGGAAATCATCGAGCTGAACGCGAGCGACCAGCGGACGAAATCCGTGATAGAGAAGGTTGCAGGGAGCGGGAGCACTACTGCCAGTTTTTCGGGGAGTAAGCGCCTTGTCGTCATCGACGAAGCAGACAACCTGCACGGGTCTGCGGACCGGGGTGGGGCCCGTGCCATCCTAGAACTCCTCCGCGTCGCCCGCCAACCGGTTATTCTCATTGCAAACGACCTCTATGCAATCCCATCTGAGATCCGGAACAGGTGCGACCTGCTCCAGTTCCGCGCAATCCAGGCAAGGTCGATTGTTCCAAGGCTCCGTTATATCTGCAGTGCAGAAAAGATATCCTGCAGCGAGAGTGTGCTGCGGAAAATTGCAGAATACTCTGGTGGGGACCTGCGGGCGGCGATCCACATGCTCCAGGCATCTGCAGCAGGCAGGGACCGCCTCGACGAAGAGATAGTCTCTTCGGCGAAAGACATGCGATCGACTGTTTTCGATGTCATCGGAGCCCTGTATGGGAGGATGGATCCAGGAACGCTTCTCGGGCTCGCGTACGACGCTGACGAGCCGCCCGACACCCTCATCCAGTGGATCGAGGCGAACCTCGCGGGAATAGATCGCATTCCCGATCTCGATTCGGCATATTCTGCCCTCCTGCGGGCAGATACGTACATTGGGGACACGTACCGCCTGCAGTATTACACCCTGTGGCGATATGCAAATGCCCTCATGCTCCTCGGTGTCGCCCGGGTCACTGCCGGAAAAGGAATCCACTCGCGTATCATGCCACCCGGACGGTGGAAGAAGATCTCCTCGTACCAGAAGCAGAAAACTGTCAGGGCTTCGTTCCTCCGCAAGATCGCATCGGGTCTCCACATGGCGGGGAGTATCCTGCTCGAAGAGTACCTGGACCTGCTCTGCCTCATCATCGAGCACGACCCCCTCGCGGCTGCACGCGAGTTCGGCCTGGATGCAGACGAGCTTGCATTTGCCATCCATGACCGGAACAAGGCTGCTGCGGTCATCAAAACACTCCTTGCAGAAGAGAAAGAGAGGGAAAAAAAGAGGGAGAGAACTGTATATTCCCAAAAGAGGAGGGGTACTCCTACCAGTCCTCCGGAGGATGGAGGGCAAGTCCCGCCCGGCCCGGCAGGACCTACCGAAGAATCAAGGGCGAAGAATCAGAAGACCCTCTTCGATGGATTTTGACACCTGTGGTACCTGTGCAGGATTACCCCGCAGTCGATGAGCTCACCCCCGTTGCCGAAGCTCTCAAATCCGAGGTGATAGACGAGGAGGTCGCAGTCAATCGCCCTGGCGAGGCGAATGAGGGCAGGCACCATTTCCTCGTGGGGCCGAACGGAATAGATAAGATCGCAGTCCTTGTAATATCCGATAGCTGGCGAAAAAACATCGTCATGGACGAACGTTACATCGGGACCCGGGGAATGCGGGCTGATGTCCGTGCAGAAGACCGATACACCCCTCTCCTGGAGCATGCGGGCGACCGCGGGGTTCCTCCCGACTCCGATCTCGGCTACCCTCCTGTAGTTTTCTGCAATGTAGGATGCAATCCGCCTCTCAATATGTTTAAACCCCACCATGACCATGAATATTGAGGAATGGAACTCCTTATTTTTTGGGATGCGGGTGCGCCGGCCGGTATCCAGGCCTCGTTCTGTAGGGAGCTTGGCTCTTTCCTGCCGGTTGTCCCACTGTTCTATGAAAATCCCCTGCTGGTGACAGGATTTCGTCCAGGGCGCAATCAAACCGATGCAACCGCCCTCCTCGACTCGCTCGACCTTTACAAGAGGCGATCCGGAGTCCGCGATCTTATCCTCCTCGTCGTCTCCGAAGACCTCTGCAGGGAGGGGGACGAGTACCTCTTCGGGCTCGCCCGCCCGGAGACGGGGAACGCCGTTGTCTCGACATTGCGCCTGGCCAATGACCATTACGGGCGCCCTCCCGACGACGAGGAACTTTTCGACCGTCTCGTCAAGGAGGCAGCCCACGAGGTGGGTCATCTCCTCTTTCTACCGCACTGCCGGTCCAGGGAGTGCCTCATGTACAACCCTCTCACCCTCGATGACATCACCCGGCAGAAGAGGGGGTTCTGCCCCGAATGCCGGGATCTCCTCGGGAAGCCTTCGTGAGGGCCCTGTCGGCACCACCCTTTCCATTCGCACTCCTTGGATCTCGTTGCACCCGCAAAATACCGCTACCGGCTCCGTTTCAGCAGAGGAACAGCCACTACCAAGAAAACTGCAGGAAACCATCTCTTTTGAAGGCTTTGAGAAATTTAGAACACGCAATCTCGAATCCGGAAAACGGAACCGGATTGGCTGGCTGAAAAAAACGGGGGAAAAAGTGGATGAGGGTTTCACCCGAACAGGGCGCCGAGCCCTGCCATGCCACTTTCTTCTTCTTCCTTCTTCTCTTCCTTGCTCGGGACGGGCGCAGCAGCCTCAGCTGCGGGGGCTGCTATGGCAGGCGCTGCTGGTGCAGCAACTGCAACCGGTGCGGCGGCGGCCTTCGAAATGGCCTCCTCGATGTTTATACCCTCGAGGGCTGCAACCATCGCCTTTACCCGTGCATCGTCGACGGCGATACCGGCAGCGTTCAGGACTGCCTTCACGTTCTCTTCCTTGATCTCCTTTCCTGCCTTGTGCAGGAGAAGGGCAGCGTAGATATACTCCATCTCAATTACCTCTTTTCCCTCTCCTCTTCTTTCAGTGTTCTTCTACAACACCCAGAAGAGCGACAGATTCTCGATAGGCTTTACCAATTATCGCATCGATGACGTCCTTCGAGTAGACCCCTGCCTCTATTGCCAGGGACCTTGCCTCGCGGACAGCCTTCTCCACGATCGGGACCGCAGTATCCCTCGTCGGGATGACCGCATTGACCGAGAGGTTGAAGGCCTGCACCGCGGCAAGCTGCAACTGGATGTAGATCAGGTCTTCGTCGATTGCCAGGACGGACGGCTCGTATACAGATCCCTCGAAAAGGGCTGCCTGGAGGGACAGCCCCACATCCATGGGCTTGATATCGAGCTTGGCGAGAACATCGGCAAGTTTTACACTGATGACCTCCCCCTTCTTCGCGACGGTCCGGGTCTCGCGTATCTTGACCTTGCCGGCCTCGATAGCTGCGGGTATCCCAGCCTGCTGCAGTTCACCGACGATGGGGCCCGGCTTAAAACTCGTTGGGCCTTTCTCCACCACGATGTCGACAGGGGCAATTTCCCCGGGCTTCGCAGCCATCTTCGTCTTCGTCTTCTCCAGGGTCTTGTAGAGCCTGAAGGGATTTTCGTTGGTGAAGATTAGTGCCGAGTGCCCAGAGATATGCGGTTTCAACAGCGCGACAGGCTCTCCAACCTCGTCGAATGCACAGCGGATAAGAGTGTTCCTGGTCATCCTTATCTTTGCTGTTGACCGGAGGTTCCGCCTGATCTGCTGGAGCTGGCTCGCAGGGATCCCGTACATGTCCACGAGCCCGACGAGGGTATACATTCCGGCATCGGACTTGATCTCCTCGACTTCCCTCCGCTTCCACGCCGGGAGATGGTGCGCGTACAATACCATCTATAACACCCTCTGGGGCGGACCCATGGTCGTCTTGACGTATACAGACCTGATGTTCATGGATCCCTGTTCCAGGATGGACTCCACCCTGCGCAGGATAGTGTCTATGTTTTCTGCTATCTGCTCAGGCGGCATTCCCGTCGACCCGACCTTGACGTGGAAGGTCTTCTTGTCCTTCGTCCGTATCTTCACTGAATTGCGGAGACGCTCTATGATCGGGCGAATATCAGTCCCGGCCGGAATGGGCATGGGCATGCGCCCCCTCGGTCCCAGTCTGGGACCCAGGAACCGCCCAACCTGCGGCATGACACTGGTGTCAGCGAGGAAGAAACGGTGCGTGCTCGCAATTTTCCGGGCCTCGCGTGGAGCCCCTCCGAGCCGCTCGATCTCTTCCGGGCCGATGATCAGGTCTGCGCCTGCCTCCCTTGCCTGGGTGGTGATGTCGCCTTTCCCGAGAACAGCGATACCGACTTTCCTGCCCGTGCCATGGGGAAGGAGGATCGTCTCATCGATACGATTTTTGGGCTGCGCCATGTCAATATTCTTGAGATTGACAGTGATATCCACGCTCTCAGCAAACTTGCGTGGAGGCGCCTTTTCGATGGCTGTTTTAACAGCCTCTACTATTTTTGCCCTTTCTACCATCAGTTACCTCCATAGTGCGCGACCATAACTGATCTTCTATGGTTCTCTTCCATCTACTCCGCGAGGAGCTTGTCATAGGCGCCAGCGTCGATGGCCTTCTGGACGTCCTTCGGCCTCTTTCCATCGACGTTGATACCCATACTGACGCAGGTCCCGATGACCTCCTTGACCCCTGATTTCAGGTCATAGGAGAGCATATCGTGCTGCTTCATACGGGCAATCCTGACAGCGGCCTCGATAGGCAGGTCCCCGACGATCTTGACGTTGGGTTCCGGAGATCCTTTCTCGACATTGACCTCCTTCTTGATCAGGGCGGTCGTGGGTGGAATTCCCACGTTTACCGTGAAGTTCTTCTTGTCGTCGACCTCGACCCTGACCGGGACTTGCATGCCGTTGAAGTTCGCGGTCTTCTGGTTGATCTCATCGACGACTGCCTTCACGTTGATGCCGAGCGGCCCCAGGGCTGGTCCCAGGGGTGGACCTGCGGTTGCCTTTCCTCCAGCAACTAGTACCTCGACCACTTCTGCCATGTGTGTATCACCATGCCGTCCCGCAAGGGACCAAGCGTGGGTAAAAAAGGTTCACTCCAGCAGACTTAAATGTATACTAGGGGCGCGGGAGGGAAGATTAGGCTCAATTGCCCTCTCCCCTGTCGACGACCCTGACGTTGTCGCCCCTGACAGTGATGGGAATCGGGAGGACACTCTCATACAGCTCGACAGTTATCTCCTCCTTTCCCGTGTCGATCCGCTTGACAACAGCTTTTTCGCCCTTAAAAGGGCCGGCGATCAATTCCACGATCGTCCCCTCTGAGATACCGCTCACAACGGGTTTCGGGACGAGGAAATGGGCGACTTCTGCGAGCGTCGTCTCGCCCCTTACAACTGTACGCGCATGCGCGACCTTCTCGGCGAGCTGCTCGATGCGGGGCAGGCTCTCGGGGGTCTCGACGAGGACGTACCCCTTCAGCTCGTCCGGGACGATGATCGCAACGACCTTGATATCGGTCGCACCGGTCTCTATGGCCTTCTTGATATTGTCCGCTACCGTCCTCTCCTGTTTCGAGGTTGTCTTGATGGCAAAAATTTTGTTGGCCTGTTCTTCCATGTCAATCAAAGCAGAAGGAGCATCAGCTCGTAGATCAGGAAGCCGATCATTCCCACGATGAGAACCCCGACGGCTGCCACGAGTGCAATCTTCTGGAACTCCTCGCGCGTGGGCCTCCGGGCGAGCTTTATGACGCGCCAGTACTTGCGGAAGAGTTCCTCGTTGATATTGAACTTCAGTTTCGGCTTGGCAATCTCCATGATGGCTCACTTCAAAAAGTCGATCTCGAATTGCTTCTGGACTTTGGGGGTAATTTTTTCGTTCCTTCCATATATTTGTGGCGACCGGACACCTGTCACCACGAGCATCGTCCGCATCTTGTTCTGCATGTTGGGGTCTATCTGTGCGCCCCATATGATCCGCGCATCCGGGGAGATCCGGTTGTAGACTTCCTGGAGTACCCCCTCTGCCTCCTCCATGGTCATGTCAGGGCCGCCGACGACGTTGACGAGAGCTGCATGTGCTCCCGAGATGTCCACGTCGAGCAGCGGGGAGCGGATCGCCTTCTTGACCGAGTCGGCTGCCTTCTCCTCGCTCTCGCTCTCCCCGACGCCGATCATGGCGACTCCGCCGCGCTCCATTACGGTGCGGACATCGGCAAAGTCGAGGTTCACGAGGCCGGGCAGGGTTATCAGCTCTGTGATTCCCTTGACCGCCCGCATCAGAACCTCGTCTGCGACTTTGAACGCTGCGTACAGCGGGAGCTTCGGCACGACCTCGAGAAGCCGGTCGTTGGGGACCACGATGACCGTGTCTGCGACGTCGCGGAGGCGTTCGAGGCCGGCTTCTGCGTTCTCCATCCGGATGACGCCCTCTGCCGTGAAGGGGAGGGTGACGACCCCGATCGTGAGCGCCCCCTCGTCCCTCGCTGCCTTGGCGACGATCGGCGCAGCCCCGGTCCCCGTGCCGCCCCCGAGCCCGACCGTAATAAAGACCATGTCGCAACCTGCGACTGCCCTCTTAATGTCCTCCTCGTTCTCGAGTGCAGCCTCCTCGCCGATCTGTGGGATGGACCCGGCGCCGAGGCCGCGGGTCCTCTGTCTTCCGATGAGGATGCGCTGGTCTGCATTCGTTCGGGACAGGTGCTGGGCATCCGTATTGATGGCTATGAGCCGTGCCCCGTGGATGCCCTCCTCCTTCATGCGGGTGATGGTGTTCGACCCGCTCCCCCCGCACCCCATAACGGCGATCTCGGTCCTGAGTTCCTTGAGGACCTGGTCGAGATCCTCGTTACGCTTCTGGTTATCCGGTTCCTCTTGGCTCGCTCTGGTCAGCGCCTCTTCAACGATAGACCTCATAGGTATTTCTCCAGTCCCGGGATGTGGATCTTTCTCTCGGTCACGACGACGACCATCTCGGGAGTGACCTCCCTATCCCCGACGAGGACCGTGTCCCCGCCCATCAGCCGACCGAAGAGCGGTCCCCTGGGAACACCGAGCATTTCTGCCTTTCCCGTATCGAATCTCTTCTTCCGGATGTTGAGGTAATCACCCGCAATGGACGTGCTTTCCCCTCTACGTATGATGTTTACACATAAGCTTATTAAATGATGCAGTACGTGATTTTTACAGGCGCCTGCAGTGATAAACCGGGGCAATACAGGACTTTTCTCCGTAGCGATTCGTACCACCGGCATCTTCCCTAGCCCCCCGATGAACCCCTGTGCATCGCACCGGAGAGTCTCTTCGAGGAGATCGGCGGGGATTTCGAGGATTTCGGGCTCCCCCTCCGGCCACGGGCCATTGAACGCAATACTCCCCCCGGGTGCGATGCCCTCCGCAAGCTGCAGGACTTTCCGGTACGACTCCCAGGAGAGTTCTCCCATGCGGAGGAGGTCGTTTTCAGGGACAGTCGGGATCCCCTCCCTGGAGAGAAGGCTCTCCAGCCTCGCGTAGTCGCTTGCAGGGATGGACTTTTTATCGATGTAGGCGGCCGCGGCCCCTGTTCTCTCTACCATCTGCGCCAGGATGGCACTGTCGAGCAGAGGTACATCCCGGCTGTGGGCGATGTGGCCGAACGCCCCCCTGCTGGAGAGGGCGATGTGGGTCTGCCGGGCAGCATAGTGCGTCCCGCCGAACCCGACGAGGGGGATGGAATCACCAGGTGCTGCGCAAAGGACGCTCCTCGCGACGGCGAAGGCCGCTGCAGCGTCTTTCCATTCACGTTCCGTGCTCCCCACCTCGACGAAGAAGGAGGGGGTGTCCAGCTCTGTCGGGCCGTGGTGGGTCACCTCGTATGCCACGCGAAATCCCTGCGGTGCATTGGAGGCAAGTCCCCGGAGGACGGCATGCATCCACCCCGCTGCAGCGGGAGCGAGCGACCCCCCACGTCCGCCGAATGCAGCAGGACCGAAGTTGCCGGTGACGTGGACTGTAAGGACAGGGACCGGGTTCTGCGATGAGTGCCGGGAGAGGAAGACGATAAGGTCGGCGTCGAGGTCCCTGTCAATACGGTCCTGGTAGATCAGCCGCTCCCCCGGCCTGTGGTGGGACAGTTCGTGCTTCTCTAGGGGGTACGGATCGTGCGGCCCCTCCAGCAGGGAGAGGAGAGCATCATGGATGGTGCTGCCGCCTGGATCTGCACGCGAGCTGACGAGGGCGATCTTCATCTCATTCCCGTTCACCCTGTCTGTCAGTTCTCCCCGATAAAAGGGCGAGGTACGCCAGGCATTCCACTCCTTCACCCTCCCGCCCGGCTCTTCCCTTTCAGAAACAGGGGTTGATCCCAAGGGCAGGAGCACGCCAGGTCAGCAGGGGGCTACTCCCGGCAGCTCTGCTTGCAAGGAGTCATGCGTCCATTGCAGAAGATAACGGAATGGACCTGGAAACCCAGGATTCGGGTCGATACCATGTTGAAACCGTGATGACGTTCGATCACGTGCATGCCGCGTCCCCGGGAGGGGAGCCGGCGTGACATGAAGGAGAATCCATTAAAAACAAAGGAAGTGAACGATCGGTGATCATCTGGTGATCACGATGAATAGCGCTTTACGCATTCTCCTGTTGTTCCTGGTCGGAGGCATATGCCTTGCATTTTTCCCGGCCGGGGCCGAGGCTCCCATCGGGGGAGACCAGGCATGGTACGCAGTCCACTGCAACGTCGATGGGGCGAGTGTCTTCTTCGACGGTGAATACAAGGGCGAAGTCCAGGGCGGTGTCTTGAATGTCCCGGTCTACACGACCGGCACGCCCTACAGGACGTATTCTGTCGAGAAGGAAGGATATACGACGTTCAGCGACTCCATCCCTTCCGTGCCGGGCAAGGGGGAGACATTCGACCTGTATGCGACCCTAAACCCTGCACAGCCGGCACAACCCCCCCTCATAGGGGGAGATATCGGGTGGTTCAACGTTCACTGCAATGTCGATGGTGCATTTGTCTCTTTCGATAACACCCCGCAGGGGGTCATCACCAACGGCATCCTGACAGTCCAGGTCTACACGACTGCAACACCGTACAGGACGTTCACGGTGACGATGGCAGGTTACCAGCCGTATACAGGGACGATCGACAGGTACCCGGGAAAAGGTGAGACTGTCGACCTGTATGCGACCCTCAACCCGGCGCCGACCCCTGCCCCAACGAAGTCACCCATGACGCTCATCTCGGTCCTGGCGGCGGTCGGTGCCGCAGGTATCCTTGCCCTCCAGAGGAAGGAGTAGCCGGGGAATTACTGAAGACAGGCCCCTCGCAGGACCGCCGCCGGGGCGCCTTCCGGGGGCGGCGGGATCTGTCTTGCCTAGAAGCATGGGGGCGGCAGCCCCCAGTACTCAATTATTCCTCAAAATGCCATGATATGTGCATCAGGCCCAACGAATGAGAATTTTTAATACTTCCCCCGTTTGAGTTTTGGCAAGTAAATCAGTCGATTTCCATGTCAAACTCACATGATAACTTTCGTTCACAGACCTCCTCCCGGTGAAAATCGCGAATAGGATTTCCATGCCAAATAGCGAAGAGCCTACTTTTTATCTCCAGTCGGGAGTCGGGTGAGTACATCCAGCAGCTTGCCCGGGAACAGATGTCACCTTTTTTTTATATTTACACTGCTCAATATGCTGAATGATGAACGAAGAGAAGATACG
>JAPXNX010000005.1:0-21303 GCA_033811795.1 Methanolinea sp.
AAGCATCTTCACGATATAGAGGCCAAGTCCCTTGCCATGCTCCCCCGGCTCCGCCCAGGTGAACCGGTTGAAGATGATATTTTTCAGCTCGTCGGGAATACCCGGGCCGGTATCCGAAACGGTGACCCTAACTTCACCGGATGCGGGCCTCTCGACTGAAATGCGTACCTTCACGCCGGCGCCTCCGAACTTGATGCTGTTCCCGATCAGGTTCGAAAAGACCTCCCCCAGCAGCTCGTCAGCCAGGACATGCACGGGAAAACCACTGTACTCAATCGAGATATCGGGATACATCTGGATCTCTTTCCGGATCACAGCATCGAGATCGATGGGCTTGAGATCTGCCTTTTTCCCATGGACCTTCCGGATCGTCTCCACGTTCCTGATGATCTCCCGGCTCTTCCTTATCCCGTCGATCATCTTTCGGGCGATGTCACGTGGCTCCCCCTCGAGCATCTCGAGGAGGAGATCGCCGTACCAGAGGGAGGCGAGGTTTGCATTGTTGATATCGTGCATTAGGATATCCAGGTAGAGGTTTGCCTGCCTGTTTGTCTCTGCAAGTCTCTCCATCAGGCTGATCCTCGTTACCGCCGTCGCGATCTCGCTGGCAAGCAACTGGATCACCTGGTCAGGTGGCTGGGTCACGGTTCTTCTCGAGAGAAGAAAGAGAACGCCTACAGTGGCGTCCCCGCTCACGAGGGGTATTGCCATCCCTGCCCGGGGGACACCTTCACGGACTTCATGGCCTCCGCCCCATTGGAAAGGCCTGGCACCGGCCATTGCATCCCTCCATTCCCTTGCAACCCCCGAATCCGGAGATCCTACCGCATCGAGCAGTTCAGCGTCTCCTTCCACGAAAAGAGAGGGGGGTTGCCCCTCGCGGAATACAGACGCACCGCAGAGGTCCCACTCCGCCATGTATTGTTTCATATGGGCGAGGACGGATCGCATCATCGCTCCGATCTCCAGAGCGCCCGATGCATCGGCCGTCACCCTGTTGAGGAGAGCAAGCTGGTCGTTCTTTTCCTTTAATTCCTTTTCATGGGCGATCCGTGCGGAGATATCGATGATATTGAGGACCACCATGCGGCCGGGGAGCCTCGCACCCGAAACCATGACAGGGACCATGGTTCCATCGGGTCTCGCAAGGGAAGTCTCACATTGCGGTGCAGTCCCCTCCTTCTCGAGCTTCTGCAAAAAAGACTTCATGGTAGCCTCGTCCTGCCAGAACTGTGTGAATTTTTTCCCCTTGAGGTCACGCGGGTGTGACTGGAGGATCACGCCCCCTTTTGGATTTACTTCCTCGATGGCAAGCTCGCAGGCCCCGTTTTGGAGGACGAATATACCGGCATCGGAACTGTTGAAAATGACCTTGTAACGGGCCTCCCTCTCATGCATCTCCCTGGAGAGCGAAGAAATGACCACGGCAACAGCGACAAGAACGTAGAAACTCGCGGTCGTAACGGCGAAAGCGATCTCCGTCAGGTCCGGGTAGGAGAAAAGATATACGGAAAAGACCTCCAGGATTCCAACAGCCACGGCAAATATCACGCCGTGCCGGGGAAACCAGTATGCCGCAAGGATGATGGGAAAGTAAAATAGGAGCGGGGTTAAGACCAGGAGACCACTGGCCACCCCAAGTGCGTAAGCGATGAATGCAGCGAGGGTTATCACACCGAGAATTGCAAGGTTGGCATTTGGCTTCTCCGGGAAAACGGTTGTGTCCTGCATCTGGGCACCACTTTGCAGTTATGTGTTATCTCTGGGATCATTAAAATATGGGTGATAAAACCAGTCCCGAGAGGGAACGGTAGAAGTACTGGGAATGCAGGCGTCTTTCAGTGGGGGAGCGACCGCGGGTTCATCCGGAGGAGGGTCTGGGCCTTGTCGAAAGAGCGCCTCGCCTCCTCGAACCTCCCCAGTTCCTTGAGGCAGACTCCCCTGTAGTTCCATGCATTCACGTTTTCGGGCTCTTCCTGGAGCACGATGTCAAAACATGCAACAGCTTTCTCGTAAAGAGAAAAGTCTCCTCTCTCCCGCCCGAGCCTCTCGAGGGCCTCCCCCTTGGCGTAATAGGAGGCAGGGGCTTTTGCGTCGAGGTCGATCGCCCTGTCAAAGCACTGGAGCGCCTCTTCATACCTGCCGAGCTCTTTTAAGCATACCCCCTTCTCCCTCCATGCCTCCGTATGGGCGGGATCCATCTCGATGACCTTATCGAAACACTCTATCGCGTCCAGGAAACGGCCCTGCTTGTAGTAGAGGTCCATCCCCCTCTTGAACCAGCTCGACGTCGATCTCCCGAATATCCTGTCGAAGAGCCCTGTCTCTTTTTCCCTTGCTATCTCTGCCTCCTGCCTCTCTGCTGTCTTCCGGATATCGGTAATGTCGCGAACGGATTCGATCGCCCCGAGAACAGAGCCTTTCTTGTCCAGGATCAGGGTCGCTTTCGACCAGAGCACAGCTGGCCTTCCCCTTATAAACGCCTCCTGGTTCTCGGCAGTGAGCGTGTTCCCCTCCCTTTGGATGTTCCTGTATGACAGTGCCAGGATATCCTCTTCGGGCTTGCCGAAGAGATCGACAAGGAGGGGGCGCCTCTTCCCATAGAAGGGCAATGCGTATTCGAAATTGCCTTTCCCGATCATCTGTGCGGCGGGCATCCCTGTCAAGTCTTCCATTGCCCTGTTCCAGGAGATGATACGGCCCTCGCTGTCGATGGCGAACGAGGCATCGGGCATGTAGTTGATGATGTCGACCATCTGCCGGCCGGCGATATCGAGAGACTCTTCCGCCGCCCTGCGGCTGATTGCCTGGCGGATCATCCGGTCGAGCTCGGCGAACTTGGCCTTGGGGTCCTGTCCCTTCGAGAGGAAGAAATCGGCCCTGTTGTTGAGTGCCTCCACGACCACGTGCTCCCTTCCCCTCCCTGTAAAGACGATGAACGGCGTTGGGTCGCCTTCAGCCCGGAGGATCTTGAGGAGGACGATCCCATTCATCAGGGGCATCTCGTAATCGCATACGATGGCATCGAAGCTCCGGGTCTTCAGGACTTCGAGCGCTTCGATGGCAGACCGGCAGGTCTCGACCTGGATCTCTCCTGACCTTTCCAGGAAGAGTTTCGTGACCTCGAGCAGAGCCGGCTCGTCGTCGATGAAGAGAACAGATATTTTTCCGTTCCCGGGAGTCGCCGCCATTTTCCGGAAAACTTATTTTTATTGTCGTGTCTTAATTCTTTCATCTTGAAAAAAAGAGGTATGCCTGCAGGAGTTTGTTTCAGGGATTAGTTAAACTGGCAGGGTATCAGAGAAAGAGGGGGACGTCCCGAAATCCCTCCACGTCGAACAAGCCCCTCTCCGTTATCCGGAGATGGGGGACGACCGTCAGGCAGAGGAACGAGAGGTACATGAACGCACCGGGAATTGCCCCGAGCGTTTCTGCCTTTTCATAAAGTGCATCAAGCCTGCCGGCAACGTCTTCTGCCGGGAGGGGAGACATCAGGCCTGCACACTCGAGTGGCAGGATAACAGTCGTTTTACCATCAGAGACGGCAAGGCCGCCTCCCTTGCCGATGACCGCCGAGAGCGCCTGCCTGATCGATGCATCGTCTGCACCGACGGCCACGAGGTTGTGCGCATCGTGGGCGACACTCCCGGCAATGGCTCCGGATTGCATGCCGAATCCATGGACGAGACCCAATCCGGTCGTTCCCCTCCTGTAGCGGCTGCAGACAACAGCCTTTAAAATGTCCCTGCCGGTATCAGGGAGTCTCGCCCCTTCGATATCGAAATAGAGCCGTTCGGTCAGGATCTGGCCGAGTACGATCCCTATCACCCGTGCAGTCCCCTCCCCCTGAATCGCAAGCTCGCTGGTGCGGGGGACTTCGGCTTCCATAGGCGATGCCAGGAGGCGTGCGGGTTTCTTGGGATAGGACGATACGGGCTTCCCCATCGAGTAGGTTGTTTTTATCGAAAATGGTGTACTGCACTCCAGGACACAGAAATCAGCCCTCCTACCTGGTGCGAGCGCCCCCCGGTCGAAGAGCTGGAATCGTTCTGCGGGGGAAAGTGTCGCCACCCGGAGAGCAGTCTCGAGTTCAAGCCCGTACTCGAGTGACTTCCGGATACAGTCATCGATATGGCCGTCTCTTACGAGAACGTCGGCATGCCGGTCATCAGTTGCATAGGCAAGGCGCGGGGCTGTGCACTGGCCAGCCAGTGGAAGGAGCGCATGGAGGTTCTTCTCGGTCGTCCCTTCCCTGATGAAGACGTACATCCCCCGCGCGAGTTTCTCGCGTGCCTCGTCCAGGCCGGTGCACTCGTGGTCGCTCTGGATCCCGGCGCAGACGTAAGCGTTGAGCTCTCTCCCCGAGAGCAGTGGTGCATGCCCGTCCCTCAGGGAGAAGAGCGCCATCTTTTCCCAGATCCAGGGGTCCTTTCCGATAACTCCTGGGACGTCCATCGCTTCCCCCAGACCTATGACGCCGTCTCTCGCGGAGAACGACTGCAGGTCACGTGCAGAGAGGCTTGCCCCACCGGTGTCGAGGTGGGTTGCAGGGACGCACGAGGGAAGCATCATGAGGATATCGACAGGGAGTCCCTCCCGTTCTTTCAGCATGTACTCGATCCCTTCAGCGCCGCAGACATTCGCGATCTCGTGGGGGTCTGCAATCACGGTGGTCGTTCCGTGCGAAGCGACAACCCGTGCGAATTCAGCTGGAAGGAGGAGCGAACTCTCGATATGCACGTGCGCATCGATAAGACCGGGGATCACCCTTGCCCCTCCGAGATCGTGGGTGACATTCCCCCTGTATCCCTTCCCAATCCCAACAACCCACCCACTGCTGACAGCAATGTCGGTCTCGGTCCAGTTGCACGAGAAGGGGTCATAGAGGCAGGCACGGGTGAAAAGGACGTCGGCCGGTTCATGCCCGAGGGCAGGGCCAATGCAGTTCATCCGTGAAAGAGGTGGGGGAGACTCTCGCATCAGGGATGAGTGGGTCGTGCGCCATCAAGTATTTTGGTATGGATAAAGGTGCCACCTTGCGGGAAAAGAGAAGTTACAATACCTTCACGCACCTTATATTTCCTCGTATGTGTCAGGAACCCCTTCACCTGCACGCTGACATGGAGGCTTTCCCGTGAACGAGTTCCTCGTCTTCGGTGTGATAATCGGGGGGATATTCTCGGCCCTCGGAAGCGCAATCCTCCTCCACATGGGCGTAATGATCGACCGGTTCCCGCTGGAGGGCGAGGGGGATCGGGAGAGGAGCATGTGGAGCCCTAGGGAGTTCACGCGGTATGCCGTGCTGATCTACTGGCCCCTGTACCTGGCGGGTGCCGCCATGCTCATCCCGGGGACAAGGTTACTGACCGTTGGGGGGATTGCCATGATCTCCGGCCTCGTGCTCTTCATGCTCACCGCGCTGGTCTTTTCGGTCGCAACATATAACCTCATGCAGTCGGGCCGGCGCGGGAGACCCGCAGGGCGCAACCTCGGCTCGATATTCGGGACGAGAAACCTGTTCCGGACATATGCGTATAGGCCAGGGGGCTCCGGCAGCAGGAAGCAGGAGAGTCATGCAGAGAAGGAGAACGACACGCACCAGAAACATGATTGAAAAATCATCTATGGATAAAATTTAACCGAACAGTGCTCGGGACCGCTCTAGGGCCTCGACCGCAGGGAGTTTCTTTCCCGTGAGGAACTCGATGCATGCTCCGCCTCCTGTCGATATGTGCGAGAAGTCCCGGTCGATGCCCATCTTCTCGACAACCGCGGCGGTATGGCCGCCGCCGATGATGGAGAACTCGGCCTTCGAGGCAGCCCGGAGGAGCTCATGCGTACCGGTCGCGTAATCGGCATCTTCGAAGACGCCCGCGGGCCCGTTGAAGACAACGGTCCTGCAGGAACGGATCTTTTCAGCAAGGTACGAAATCGCGTCCATCCCTGCATCGAGGATCATGGCATCCTCGGGAATGGAGCCTGCAGGGTATTCCACCCTCCGACCCTCCTCCTTGATCGCAACAGACGTGGGATAGAGTATCCTGTCCTTGTAGGACTCGAGAAGAATGCGGGCCCGTTTGACCTCCTTTTCGTAGCCGAGCTGCTGGATAATCTGGCAGGACCCACCCCCTATCCGGAACCCCGCAGCAAGCAAAAAAACGTTTCCAACGACGCCCGTCACAATAATGAGATCCGCAACCCTCGTGGGGAGCACATGCTCGGCAACGGAGAGGGAGTCGTCAACTTTCGTTCCTCCGAGCACCATGCAGACCGGGCCCGGAGCGTTCTCGAAGACCCTGGACAGAGTGGCGACCTCTTTTTCCATCAGGAGACCTGCTACGGACCGCATGACCATGGGAAGACCGACCATGGTAGGCTGCGAACGGTGCGAAGTCCCAAAAGCATCGTTCACGAAGATGTCTGCCATCTGTGAGAGCTTCCTGGCGATGTAAGTTTTCGAGGCCTCATCGGGGTTCAGGGTGAGGTTCTCCTCGGCATTGAACCTGACGTTCTCGAGCATCAGGACATCGCCGTTTTTCATCTTCCGCACAGCATCCCGTGCGCATTGCCCGAATATATCGTCGATGTACCGGACCTTCCTCTGGAGGAGGCCCTCCAGCCTCTCGGCATGCCCCTCAAGCGTCGTGAAATCCTTCTTTCCCGGCCTGCTCTGGTGGGTGACGATCACCACGCGCGACCCTGAAAGTGCCTGGATCGTGGGGATGTGCTCGCGGAAACGTTTGTCATCGAGGATGTGGTGCGTAGTCGGGTCTATAGGGGAGTTAAGGTCCAGCCTCAGGAGCACGGTCTTGTTTTCAGGCCGGACATCCTTCAATGTCCCGATTGGCATCACTGTCCCACCTCGTTTTCAGGTATTCCTCGCCTTGATCTTCTTCAAACGGAAGAGCTCCTCTCTCTCCATCTCGTCGAGGCGCATCTTGATAAAGTCGCGTGCCGCCGTCATCTCGGGGATGACCTTGAACTCGAGTGCATTCACTCTCCGTTTCGTAGACTCGATCTCGTCGAGGAGTCGCTTCATGGTCGTCTCCACTTCGGCACTTCGAATGATCGCCTCCACGAGCTCCTCGAACGCAAGCGCCGTTTCGTCGATGACCGGTGTTGTCCCGAGGATCCCGTAACCCCGTTCCATCAGGCTCTTCTTGACTCTCGATGCATCGATATTGGGGACCACGACACCCATGATGTTCTTGCTGGTGACTGCGATTGCAGGCACCTCCTGCACGGAGAACGCTGCTGCCTTGACCCCGATGGCACCCTCGACCGTGTTGGCCACTGCCATCAGCTCCCTGGCGTGTTCGTACTTCTCCATGAGCTCACCGCGGGTGTCTTTTGCCTGTTCGAGCACCTTGAAGAACTCCAGGATAAGCCCATCCCTCTTCATCTTGAGGATCTTATAACCCCTTTCGGAGAGGGTTATCTTCTTCTTGAGGTCGATCAGTTCCGACCGCGTGGGCTTGATGTCTCGGAGTGCCATGGAGATCTACCCCTCGGCCTTTGCGGCCTGCCGGAACTTGGGGTGGTACTTGGCGATCATGTCGCGGTCGATTCGGACAAGCTGTTCCACTGGCAGTGACGAGAGGAGGTTCCACCCGAGGTCAAGGGTCTCTTCGATCGTGCGGTCTTCGCTGTACCCCTGCCGGACGAACCGGTTCTCGAAGAGGTCTGCAAATTCAAGAAACATTCGATCCCGCTCCGAAAGGGCATCTTTTCCTACGATTGCCACGAGGCCGCGAAGGTCATTGCCCTCTGCATAGGCTGCGTACAGCTGGTCGGAGACCTTCTTGTGATCCTCGCGCGTATGACCTTTCCCTATACCGAGGTTCATGAGCCGTGAGAGGGACGGGAGCACGTTGATGGGGGGGTAGATACCCTTTCGGTGTAGCTCCCGGCTAACTACGATCTGCCCCTCGGTGATGTACCCGGTGAGGTCAGGGATGGGGTGCGTGATATCGTCACCCGGCATCGTGAGGATCGGGAACTGGGTGATAGAGCCCTTCTTGCCCTTGACAATGCCGGCCCTCTCGTAAATACCTGCAAGGTCGGTATACATGTACCCGGGGTACCCGCGCCGGCCTGGCACTTCTTCACGGGCGGCCCCGATCTGCCGGAGCGCTTCGCAGTAGTTAGTCATGTCCGTCAGAATGACAAGGACGTGCATCCCGAGGTCGAACGCCAGGTACTCGGCGGTGGTGAGTGCAAGGCGGGGCGTGATGATACGCTCGACGGCAGGGTCGTCAGCGAGGTTCAGGAAGACGACCGCTCTCTCGAGCGCTCCAGTCCGCTCGAAGTCCTGCATGAAGTAATTGGCCTCCTCCTTCGTGATGCCCATCGCCGCGAATACTACGGCAAAAGCTTCCTTCGAGCCGGGCACCTTTGCCTGCCGGGCGATCTGGAGGGCGATCTGGTTGTGCGGAAGCCCCGCTCCCGAGAAGATCGGGAGTTTCTGGCCGCGGACCAGGGTGTTTGTCCCGTCGATGGTGGAGATGCCTGTCTGGATGAAGTCGTTGGGAGACCCGCGGGCATAGGGGTTGATTGCCGCACCGGTGGTGTCCATGCGCTTTTCAGGGACGATCTCGGGTCCACCGTCGATCGGTTTTCCACCGCCCGAGAGGATGCGCCCGAGCATGTCCCGCCCGACCGGCATCTTGATGGTCTCTCCCGTGAACCGGATCCCGCTGTCCCTCCCTATCCCGGCGGTCGTCTCGAAGACCTGGACCACCACGAGCTCGTCGCTCGTGTCGAGGACCTGGCCCCGCTTGATGGACCCATCGAAGAGCACGATGTTGACCAGTTCCTGGTACCCGACCGGTTCGGTCTTCTCCACGAAGACCAGGGGACCTGCAATCTGGGTAATTGTCCTGTATTCCTTCATGATGCCGACCTCAGTGCATTGAATTCAGCTTCCATCTCGGCCTGGATCTTCGCGAGCACCGGCACGTAGTCCTTGATGAACTTTATCTGGGGCAGCTCGTTCTTGGACTTGACAGCGATGATCTGCTGCGGTGTCACGCCTGCGTTCTGGGCAGCATAGGCAAGGTCAGAGTACTGCCGAATCGCCTTCATCATGTCGAATTGCTTCTTCATGTCGCAGAACGTGTCCACGGCATCGTAGGCGTTCTGCTGGAGGAAGATCTCGCGTATCATCCGTGCGACCTCGATGGTGATCTGCTCGGACTCGGGGAGCGCGTCGGATCCGACGAGCTGGACGATCTCCTGGAGTTCCGCCTCCTTCTGGAGGATCTCCATTGCCCACGATCGGAGCGAGTTCCACTCTGGGGAGACCTCGCGGTCGTACCATTCCTGCAGGCTGTCGAGGTACAGCGAGTACGAGTTGAGCCAGTTGATGGCAGGAAAGTGGCGCCTCTGGGAAAGCTTGGCGTCCAGTGCCCAGAACACCTTCACGATGCGGAGGGTGTTCTGCGTGACCGGCTCGGAGAAGTCCCCGCCAGGCGGCGAAACTGCCCCTATCACCGAGACCGAACCCATTCTCCCGCTCAGTGCCTTGACCCGCCCCGCACGTTCGTAGAACTCCGAGAGGCGGGCGGCGAGGTACGCGGGGTACCCCTCTTCACCCGGCATCTCTTCGAGGCGGGACGAGATCTCACGCATGGCCTCGGCCCAGCGTGATGTCGAGTCTGCCATCAGCGAGACGTCGTATCCCATGTCCCTGAAGTACTCCGCGATGGTGATCCCGGTATAGACCGACGCCTCCCTTGCAGCGACTGGCATGTTGCTCGTGTTTGCGATCAGCACGGTCCTTTCCATCAGCGGTTTCCCGGTCTTCGGGTCCTCAAGTCCCGGGAACTCTGTAAGGACCTCTGTCATCTCGTTGCCGCGCTCCCCGCACCCGATATAGACCACGATCTCGGCATCGCTCCACTTGGCGAGCTGCTGCTGGGTGACGGTCTTTCCGCTCCCGAACGGCCCGGGGATGGCTGCCGTGCCCCCCTTGGCGATCGGGAAGAGGCCATCGAGGATGCGCTGCCCTGTGATGAGCGGGATCGTCGGGTTCATCTTCTCGAGGACGGGCCTCGGGACGCGGACCGGCCACTTGTGCATCATGGTCAGGGCCGTCCCGTCGTCCAGCGTGCAGATAACCTCGTCCACGGTGAAGGAACCGGACTTGATACTCCTGACAGTACCTCCCCTGACATTGGGGGGCACGAGGACCCTGTGGACGATGTTCGTCTCCTGGACTTCCCCGATGATGGTCCCCGGGCCGACAGCCTGGCCTTCTCTGGCGACCGGTCGGAATTCCCACTTCCGGGAGTGATCGAGGCCTGGTGCCGATACACCCCTCTGGATGAAGTCCCCCATCTTGTCAACGAGTACGGAGAGGGGCCGCTGGATGCCGTCGTAGATGCTGGTCAGCAGCCCCGGTCCGAGTTCAACGGCAAGGGAGAGCCCTGTATTGGCCACCGACTCGCCTGGCCGAATTCCCGAGGTGTCCTCGTAGACCTGGATGATGACGTTCTCACCCTGGATCTTGATCACCTCTCCCATGAGTTCTTCCTTGCCGACCTTGACCACGTCGTACATGTGGGCCTCAATTCCCACAGCAGTGACCACGGGACCGGCAATTCGCTTGAGAACTCCTGTCTTTGTTGTCTTTGTGTCCTGTGCTTTCACTTCCACAGATCAACACCCACTGATCGCTTTATCCTCTCCCTCATGGAGAGTCCCCCTTCTTCGGCTCCGATCGTGATGACCGTCGGTTTTACCGACTCTTCAAGGGTCATCTGCAGCCTCCGCGGTATCTTCCCGATGTCCCTGCTCTGCAGGACCAGGATCCCTACTTCCGGGTCTTCGAGAACGCGGTTGATGTGCTCCACGAGTTTCTCGTCGCTCTCGGCGGAGTAGGTCTTCCGTATACCCGCAAGGCGGAAGCCTATGATGAACTCCTGGTCTCCTATCACTGCGATCTCCATTATATCACCAGGTATTCCCGGATTCTCTCAGGCATCAACCCGGATTCCTTCCCCCTTGCGAGGGCACGGAGATTGAAGATCTCGTACTTTTTCATCTCCAGGTACGCAAGGATAGGGTGGATGGAGAAAGGTTGGAGCTTGGACATGGTCTCCATCTCGGCAATCTGCACCTTGATGAGCTCGATCTCGATGCCACGAAGCGACTTCTCTTCCCGGAGTCTCTCCAGCAGTTCCTGGAGCGATTTCACCCGCACCAGGGGAACGAGTGCATCGATGAACTCGTTTGGGTCTTTTATCGGGAAGACACGCTGTAGCGACTGGGGAGAAATTGTACCGCCGGGAATGATGATTCCCGCGATATCGTTCACCGAGTGGTCTGCTCGGAGGCGGAAGACCGTCCTGATGTTGGTGATGTCGATGTCCAGCGTGATGTAATCGAGGAACTGCCTGCCGCCCTTGATACCGCTGTAGGCATACGCAATCAGGTCAGCGTAGAACTGCTTGTAGAGTTCATTCTCTACTTTCGGGAGTAGTTCTTCCCTGACTCCTCCCTCCATCATCCGTGACAGGAGCGGGTGTATACCCTTTCCCTTGAGGGCTTCGATGACCCTCTCAGGGGTCGGCTCTTCGAGGAGCCGATCGAGGAATACCCTGTCGAGTTCCCCGGCAGGTACCAGGATCTCCTTGATCTTCCCCTTCCGCTCTCCGTGGAGCTTGCCCCTGATGATCGTGAGGACGTTTTGGATGTCCCACCTCCTGAGATACGCGCGGGTCAGGTCCTTGAGGGTGCCTGGGGTGATCTTCTGGATGTCCTGGTACTCTTTTGCAAGGTTCCACGATAGCGCAATCTCGATGAGGTCGATTCCCCGGAACGAAGTTGCCAGTTCATCCACCTCCCTCTTGTACTGCGACTCGCCGATAAACCTCGTGATCTCTGCAAGCCCCATGTTCAGCATCCGCATGTATTCCTCGTGGGGAAGGAGCTTGGACTTGCGCACCCGCATCCTGGTGCAGACATAGATGTAGGGGACAGGACCGGCTCTTACTTCTGCCACGAGAACACCCCTTTATCCGAAGAGAAGGTCTGATGCATCTTTGAGTCCTGATTCCCACACCATGTCCAGGAAGGTGCGGTAACTGTAATCGAGCTGCAGGCTGCCGTCCCTGCTCTCGACGATCACACCACCATCGATGTCGGCGTTGCTGCTTCCCACAGAAAAATCCCGGAACTCGGGGTTCTGCGCGAGGACTTCTTCGAGTAGTCTCCGATCGCGGGGATTCACGTGCACGACTCCTCCCTGGATCTGGGTCTTTGCCTCCCTGAGGAGGTTGATGATGGCCTCGCGGTGAAAACTCTCGGGCAGACCTGCAATTGCCTCCTTGGCACGCTGGTATACCTGGTCCAGGAGTTCCTTCTGGGTGTTGAGCAACTCCCGTTTTACCTGGAGGTTGGCCGCCGATACCTCCTGGCCCATGATATACGCAGCCTGCCTCTCCACCTCCTCATTTGCAGTCTGCTTGATCTTTGCGGCACGTTCCTGGGCAGCCGTGAGAACCCTGGTGGTCTCTTCCTGGCTCTCTCTCCTGATCCTCTCTACTTCCTTCCTTCCTCGCTCGCGGATCTCCTCAAGGACTGCCTCCAATCCCATGGTCCTCTCCCTAGAAGAGTAACAGGAGTCCGACCACAAGACCGAAGATCACGATGGTCTCAGGGATGACAGTGAGCAGGAGAACCAGCCCAAAGACGTCCTTGTTCTCGGCTGTTGCTCCCACTGCAGCAGAACCGATCGCCATCTCGGCAAGACCGGTCCCGATGCCCGTGAGCCCGACAGCTATTCCTGCACCGAGGGCTTTCATTCCCAGCTGCGATGCCTTTACCATCTCGACAGTCATTTCCGTTGCTGCAATTGCTGCTGCGTCTGGCATTTCTTAATCCTCCACAAATCTCTTTTTCATCCCGAAAGGATTGTATTTCCTGCCTCCACCCTTGTAGAACTTGGTGAAGAATTCAACGTACTGTAACCTGAGCGACTGGAGTGCCCCGCCGAGCATCCCGAGCACGGTGTTCAGGATATGCCCGCCGACAAGCACGATGCCGCCGATGATGATGATAACGATCCCCAGTGCGGTCAAGGCCTCTAGCTGGGGCTCGATGATCAGCCCGATGGCAATGAAGTTCACCACCATGGCAATGGCCACGGACGATAGGCCGACACCCACCAGACGGGCATAGGAGAGCACGTGGCTCAGGATCGTCGGTAACTCGACGACCTCGAGTGGAGAGTCCACGGTGATGAACAGGACGCCCAGCACGATCATGACAAGTCCGCCGATGGAAGAAAGGTTCAACCCCATAACAACCGGCGGCATGCTCGTAAGGTCGGGCATGAACGGGATCGAGAACATTGCCCATATCATCAGCAGGATACCCCAGAGGACCATGATCCAACCGAGGTTGGCGAGGACTGCCTTCACCCTGTGGAGACCGTGGTCCTGCCTGGCATGGTTGACTATTCCGAGCACACGACCGAGTGTGATATGGATGATACCTATCCAGATAGCCATGATTATCAGGCCTATCACTTCCGGTCCATGTCCTCCTGCATGCGTACCTATGTTGAGGTGACGGGAGAACAGTATCGGCTGCCAGGGCAGGGAGAAGCCAAAAACTTCTGAGAAAAGTATACCGAATATGATACTCGCTATGCTCGCGTTCCGGAGTATGGTGATCAGCTTCTGCATCCCCTCGCCCTTCAGGAACCTGCGCAGTCCGAGGCTCAAGGCGAGCAGGACTGCACCGTAGCCCACGTCTCCGAGGATTATCCCGAAGAAGACAGGGAATATGACCGCGACGATCAGGGTAGGGTCAAGCTCCGTGTACCGCGGGCGAGAATATACGTCCATCAACAGCTCGGTAGGTTTGGCGAAACCGGGGTTCCGGTACTCCGTCGGAGGTATGTCCGGAACCTCGGTTGGTTCGCATACGTAAACAAAAACCTTTCCACCTGTTGCATAGTGGACCCCTTCCCTCAGTTTCTCAAGCTGCTCCGTCGGGACCCAGCCCTCGACAACGAATGACTGGCCAGTCGTTGCGAACCGCAGGGGAGCTTCGGCCATCTCCACGTCTGCACTAAGCAGCTCGTGGCATGCGAGGAAGAGATCTCTGTACCGGGTCTTGATGTCGTTGAGTTTCCGGTTGATCACCTCCATCTCACCCTTCTTCGCGAGGATCTGCCCTTCGTAAAACCCAATCCTGTCCCCGGCAACACCCGACTCATCGGGAATTGCTACTGCCTGGAATTGCGCCTCGAGAAGGGACTGTTCGACACTGGCCCTGTCCTCCTGGTGGACCACGAGAACGATGAACTTCCCTTTCCTCGTATCGGAGGAGAAGATCTCGTGGGGGACACCGAGGGAGAGTGGTTTCGTGATGTACCCGCAGTAGACCGAGAACATCCTAAAGCCCCTCAGCAGCGAGAGATCGAACGGGACATCCTGGAAAGAACGCAATGCCTCGATCTTCTGCTCGTACTCCTTGATCTGGGCATCGAGCTTTGCCCTCTTTGCCAGGAGTTCCTCGGTCTCTCCCTCGAGGAGGGGGAGTTCTTTCTCGATCACTTCCTTCAAGTGTGCAGCTTTCATCTTCTGGCTTCCAGTGGCCTCCTCGTCCTCCCGGATACCAAAGGAACTGGTGATCCCCCGGAGCCTGATCAGTTCACGGGAAGTTTCGTTTGCCGTAGGGAGGGGGGTGCCTATGCGGTACCCCTCGTACTCTTTGCTGTCCTTTTCGACGAATTCTTCTATGTGAAACAGGTGTTGCCGGTATAACTCCCGGACCACAGGCTCCATCTGGGATCTCGTGGCCGCGATGAGGACACGGGTCATCCTTTCAGGAGTGAACATGAAGCTGCTCCTTGAACCGCGATACAAGGAGGAGAGCAGCCTTCTCTAGATTGCGTGAACCCCGCTGCCTCAATTCAGCAGCGCGGGCCCTGCCCTCTTTAAGGATCTCCTCGCGTTTCCTTGCTGCGATCTCTCTTACTTCGGCCATTTTGGCTTTCTTGTACTCCTCCGCATCGTGCGTTGCTTTCATGACGAGGTTGTCAGCCTCCAGCTCGGCGTTTGCAGTGGCACGCCTGCTCTCGGCGATCGCCTCGCTGATCATTTTTTCGTACTCGGATTCTGTTTGTTTAATCTTCTGCAAGACCTCAGCCTTCATCCAACCCTCCTCTCACGGCACTTGAATGTTAGACCTGAATTGTTCTTATATCTGTTGATATTTTTCCGGGAAAAATGGTTGTTGGGGGGTTTGATATCAAATCGGAAGTTTTCTAAAGGAGAACGGGGAGATTATTCAGGTTCTGCCGGATGAAAAAAGCGTGTCTTTTTTTCATCAGCACTCTACCCGGGCGGCCACGTATCTCGCTGATTTCCCCGCCAGGTTTGCGGGATCGGGATGACGGTCACATCTACATGAGGTGGGATATTCTCGATACGTATCCCCGTTTCCTGACCCTCGAGGAGAATCCCCCCAAGCTCCGCGGAAGAGCAGAGGAGATCCTGTTCCGGGTGCGTCCCTCGCGCAATGGTACAGGAGAGGAGGATTTGTTCGCCCGCTGAGACGACGTACCGGAGTCTCCGGGACCCGGGGTGATTCCTGGGCAGGACGAGAAGCGGGAGGTGGTGGTCGCGGACGAGGCAAAAAAGCATCGCAGCAGCCACAAGGGATCCACCTTCCGGTGCAGATACCGCGATGACGTGATGCGGCCAGATGGACTGGCAGTATTCGTCGTCCGGTGTCTCGATGCAGAGGCTGAACCGTGAACGGGCCTGCCCTACGATGAGGAACGAACGCTCTCCCTTTACCAGGAGAGCTTCGCCGTCTCCAGGGAGGACTACTGTTGAGGACATTGTACCATCCCTTCTTTCAAAGCACCAGGTTGAAAACGACGAGTGCGATGACCACCATGATGCACGAGTGCTTCACCCCTGCCTTGAGCGACCCCTCACCCATCTGACCTGCGACGAGGCCGGACATTACAGCCTGGAGCACGACGGAATGGTACATAAGGCGCAGTATCGCCTTGGTGGAAGAGGGACTGACACTGGGGAGGCCTGCCCCCTGGGGGATCGCCCCGCTCCCGACACTGCTGAGAACAGGGATGAAGTTGTTCGAAATGATACCCACGACGAAGACAAAGACCACGAATGCCAGGTAGATGATCGCCGTGTAGACGAACATGTCGGAAAGGCGCTCGCGTTTGAGCAGGTCAGACATCTTTGCGTCGCTTGCAGCAATCGCGAGGACGTCGCCGATGGAGCCGCTCATCTGGCTCGCTTTCGTGATGAGGGACACAGTCCGGGCTATCAGGGGAGTCCGCACGCGGTCCTCGAAACGGACAAGGGCATCCGAAAAGCTCGCCCCCCAGTCGATGTCCCGTTTTATCCTCCTTATCTCGTAGGAGAGCAGCCCCAGGTTCGTATTGACCATGATCGAGATTGCCTGTGCGATTGTGAGGCCGACCTGGTTGATCCCTGCCATCCGTTCGAGGAACTCGGGGATGAGCGCCTCCATGCCCTCGATGTTCCGCCGCCACATCTCGTAAAAGAATGAATACGGTCCGAACACGATGAGGAACGCGATGATGACGTGGTCGTCGATGACATCGATATAGAGCTCGAGGTCCTGGTAATGGGGGACCGCGAGGAACAGGGCAACCAGGTAGAGAACGGCGATGGGGACAGTAACAAGAAGGGTGTAATTGTAGTTCCTGACGAAGAACTCGAACGGGTGCCGGAAGAACTCCCGGAGTTTCCGCACCCTGTCGTAATGGGCCAGGCGCGAAAAGAAAGGCTCCTCCCCTTCGCGGTGATACACAGGGACGTCGCTGTACTCGTGGAGCAGCTTCGCCCTCACGAACCGCTCGACGATGTCGCTTTTGATCGATATGATATCGATGAGGAGGATGAAGATTGCTGAACCGATTGGGAAGACCAGGTAAACGACAGCCGTCAGCTGGAGGATTGCCATGCCTCCCATCATCCCCATGACGACCATGATGATGATCAGGAAGAGGGGGCCGGCGACGAACAGGGTGACATAGGATTCTGCGACGAGGGAGAGGAACTGGAGGAACTGTTTCTGTTCGAAGCGTGCCTCTTCCTGGTAGAGCCTGACTCTGCCGGAGAAGAAACCGACGAGGTCACCGCCGCTCTCCATGACGGAGACCATGTCCTCCAGGAACTGCTTCAGCTTCTCCGAGGGGGTGGTCTCCATCAGGTGCCGGAGGGCGGTGACCACGTCGTACCCGAAGAAGTCCGCATCGCGGACGACTTGCCGGAACTCGAAGGCCACTTCCCCGTATATCATGGCATTTTCCGAAAGAGAACGAAATATTGTCATCATCTGGGCTCCGCCCTTCCGCATCGCGTACATGTATGCGACGGCGTTGTGGAGGGTCAGGTTGATCTTCGTGGCCCTGTTCCTCTTCTGCATCGAGGGGTAATACACCGCGACAAGGTAGACGAGAATGAAACCCACAAAAAAGGCGACAGCGGCGCCTGCAACCTGCAGGGGAAAAGTGTGGGGGGATTGCGGCCCTATCCTCTCGGGGAATGGGATGGAAAATACGTTGTAGACACCTGTGTAACTCCCGCCCCCTACCGTGTAGACAACAATCCCCGTCAGCCAGAACCCGAGCAGTGCAAATGCGATGCCAGCGATCACCCCTGCCTGTATCGCCCGCGAGAGGTAACGCTCCAGGGTAACTCCCATGCGGGCTGATTCGAGGTCTTCCTTAAGTTTCTGGTATTTCAGGGGGTTCCGCTTTATCCTTCCCCTCAAAAAGAAGTTGAGGCTCATTCCAGCACTCTGGAGAGGTCGTCGAGATTCCCGGTCACGATCTCCGGGTTGATGTTGTATGCCTGGAACACGCGGGACGCCCGCACGTAATCGATGATCCCCTGCCTCTCCATGGCCAGAAGAATACTCTTTCTCGTCGCGATCTCGGCTTCGAGCCTCTCCCGGCTCCATCCCCTCTGCTCGGCAATATCGGCGTAGACCTGTGACCTCCCCTTATACGTGAAGGCATCATGCACTGGGTCGTAGACAAAGACGGTGTTGACACGGAGGTTTCCTGTCGAGGGGTCGATGCCGACTATCTCGACGATCTCGAGGGCCCGCCTCACCCGCTCGGTCCCCCGGTAGACCAGGGCCTGGACGCTGACGATGTCGAGGGCCGTGATCATATTCCGGGGGACGTTGAGCGGTTCGTTTTCCAGGCGGTGGATGGTGGCGTCCACGCTGCCGGCATGCATGGTGGAAAACGTCGTGTGCCCCGTGTTCATCGCCTGGAAGAGCGTCTGGGCCTCGACCCCCCTCACCTCACCGACGAGGATATACTCAGGGCGCTGGCGCATCGCAGCCCGCAGCAGGTCGAACATGGTTATGATATTTGCACCCTCCGAGACCATCTCGCGTGTCACGCTCGCGATCCAGTTCTCGTGGAAGAGGGTGATCTCGCGCGTGTCCTCGATGCTCACGACCTTGGCCATCGGGGGGATGAAGAAGGAGACTGCGTTGAGGGAAGTGGTCTTGCCCGATGCCGTCCCCCCTATGAAGAGGAGGCTTTTCTGGCTCTCGATGGCGAGCCAGAAATAGACGAGCTCGTCCACGCTGAAGGTCCGGTACTGCAGCAGCTCGATTGGCGAGAATGGCTCCTCCCTGAATTTCCTGATCGTGAAAGAGGTGCCGCGGGTCGTGACCTCGGTTCCGAGGGTGAGCTGGAGCCTCGAGCCGTCCGGGAGCGTGGCATCGAGCATCGGCGTCCCGGTGGATATGTGCTTCCCCGACCGCTGGGCGAGTGTTACGGCAAGAGAGTTCAGGACTTCAGGCTCGAACATGATGTTCGTCTTGACGTTGCGGAACCTGCGGTGGTAGAGAAAAAGGGGTATCCTGTGACCATCGCACGAGATGTCCTCGAGGTTGCGGTCTTTCATGAGCGCATCGATACGGCCCCATCCTATGAAATTCCGTGTAAGGTAGTACTGGATCCGGAAGAGACTACCGTCCTCGAGCGTTATCCCGTACTCGTGCAGGAGTTCCTGCATCTTTTCAAGGAGAAGCGTCCTCTTGTCCATCCCGAGGTTCTCCTCGGTGAGGATGAGGGCTGAGCGCATGTCTTCGTGGAGTCTCTCGAGAAGTTCGTACTCGAACTCCGAGAGTTTCGGCTCGAAGAGGAGGTACTCGTACTGGTTGGTCTTTTCGTTCAGGGAAATGACGACAAGCGATCTCCCTTCATCGACATAGTAGCGTTCGATCTCCTTGTATTTCGGAGGGATCTCTGCCTCGACGAGGGATCCATCCTTTCCAAAGTCATACTCGTGGAAGGAGATTTTGTGCCTTTTTCTCACCAGGTAATCAGTAAACGAGAATTCCGGTGGCGTAGCCTCCACCATGTCAGCCCCACCGGTCGGCTTCAGCCGCCTGACAACTCCGTGGATATCCGGCATTTTGAGAGCCACTGGAATGAACCTTCCCTTGCGCCCGCAGGAATATGCGCATAAATCCTTTAGGATGTGTTTCCCGCGCAGGTATATAAAATCATGACGAAAGGGTGCGGAGGAGGCACGGGGGGAACTTTTATCCGAGACTTGACCCCTTTGCCATCAATGACAGAAATATAAATGTATCTCGTAAGACCCATGATACCACTAAATAAGTGCGAGGTTTCCAATGGACGATAAGGCGCTTCACAGGATGATGCCGACCGGGATCCCATCCCTCGACCCCGTGATAGAGGGGGGTGTCCCCCCGGGGTCCCTCATTCTCCTGTTCGGAGACATCGGTGCAGGTGCTCTCGAGTTCGCCTATACTTCCGTGATGCTCCTTTCCCGGGGGGGCAATAAAGAACCCCAGGACATGGAGAGAATCCCCCGTGAGATCTGGTACGTCACGTTCACGAAGGGGAGGGATGACGTCTTGTCGGAGATGAAACTGGCTTTTCACCCGGACCTCGCGAGGGGGATCGGAGACGTCAGGTTCATCGACCTCTCGCAGATCTACTTCGATTCGAGTATCGTTCCGCTCGACTGGTACTCGGAGGGAGACATCTACTCGCGTCTCCAGGCACGCGGAGGGCACGACAAGATCCTGGGGGCGCTTGCAACCCGCCTGAGCGCGATCCCCGAAAAGAGCCTCATAATCTTCGACTCTCTCACGGACCTCGCGACCCAGTACGCAAAGGACGGCCACTGGAGTGACTTCGCAGCTTTCTTACGCGGGCTCCAGAGGGTTGCCAAGGAGTGGAACTCGACGGTTTACCTCATCCTGACCAGGGGTATCCTCGATATTTCCCACGAGATCGAGATATCCGATATCTCTGATGCTGTCATCTTCTTCCGCTGGGAGGAGACAACGGGAGGCCGTCGGCAGAGAGTGATGTATTTCGAGAAGTTCCGGGGGCTCATGCCCCATCTCGAGGAGAACGACCTTGTCAAGTTTGCAGTGCGCATATCGACGAACGAGGGGTTCGACGTGAGCAATATCAGGTTGGTCGTATGATTGGGGGAGAGCGTGTCAGGATTGGCATCGAGGGCCTCGACCAGATGCTGGGGGGCGGCCTCGTCCCGGGCACGATCTGTGCGATCATTGGGACCTACGGGACGGGAAAGACCACGTTTGGACTGCAGTTCGCGTGGGAAGGCCTGACACACGGAGAGAACGCCATTTACATCAGTCTCGAGGAAAGCGCAGACAGGCTGCTACTGTACATGAAAGACAAGGGACGGGATGTCGCACCCTTCCGCGATGGCAGGTTCACCGTACTCAAGCTCGACCCTTCTGACTTCAACCTGGCGATCAACAGCATCAAGAACGAGCTCCCCGCCCTCGTCCGCCAGGTGGGGGCAAAGAGGGTGGTGATCGACCCCGTCTCCCTTTTCGAGGACCTCTTCGACCGAAACTCCGACCGGAGGAGGGAGATGTTCCGGTTTATCGATACCCTCCGGGACCAGCAATGCACGATCGTGATGACGAGCGAGACCGACAAGGACAGCCCTTTTACGAGCCGGCACCACCTCATCGAGTACCTTGCCGACACGGTAATCCTCCTGCGCTACGTCCGGCCGTCAGACCTGACCGATGTCCACCTCGCGCTGGAGGTTGCCAAGATGAGGCTCTCCCCTCATTCACGCGAGATAAAACCTTACGAGATACAGCAGGACCAGGTTCTCGTTTACACGGAAGCGAACGTCTTTTAAAAAGGAAACGGCTTTCAGAACCCCTCCATCCCGAGGAGGTGGAGGATGATGACGATGAGTGCCCCAGGGATTCCACCGAGGATGCAGAGGAGGA
>JAPXNX010000006.1:0-20070 GCA_033811795.1 Methanolinea sp.
CGGTACCGTCGTCTGTGTCGCCGTCGGAGACGTGGTCGGTACCGTCGTCTGTGTCGCCGTCGGAGACGTGGTCGGTACCGTCGTCTGTGTCGCCGTCGGGGATGTCGTCGGTACCGTCGTCTGTGTCGCCGTCGGGGATGTCGTCGGTACCGTCGTCTGCGTCGCCGTCGGGGATGTCGTCGGTACCGTCGTCTGCGTCGCCGTCGGGGACGTGGTCGGTACTGTCGTCTGCGTCGCCGTCGGGGACGTGGTGGGAATAATAGTCGGGATGGGGACGAGGGTGACGAGTGGTATGGTCGTACTTGCGCCCTCGCTGATGACGACATCTGTTTCGTAGTCCTCGTATCCCTGCAGGACAAGCCGGAGGGAATGTGTACCCGGTTCTATCCGGTCGAACCTGGCCGGCCCGGACGGGGTGGTCGTACCGAGATAGATGCCATCGAGGAAGACGGATGCCCCTGCAGGACTGGATTCGATCTCGAGCGCCCCCGTAAGGGAGATAAAGGTTGCAGAGATGGAATGGTCTTCCTTGACGTTCGTAAATGTGTAAAATGAGAGGGGCCCAAGCGATCTTCCGTCCACATTGACGTTCCCGATCCTGTACCCCTCCGCCGGTTCGACGATGAAGGTCTGGCTATCCCCGTGGTTGACGTGCACGGTACCTGAGGGGGATATTCCACCGCCTTCCCCGGCGCCTGCTGTGATGGTATATGTCTTCTCGGCACAGGCCGGCGCGGCAATGAGGAGAGCAACGATAAGAGAAATGGTGATAACAGGAACGAGCGACCCGGTTTTCATAGGAGACTGGATGACCGTCCGGGGACTGTCAGTCGGCCTCGGCTGGCAGGATGACGAGCAGCTTGGCGCCCACCGGCCCCTTTGCGAGTTCGATGACGTCTCCGTCGGATACCTCCGCCGCGACCCCTTTCTGCAGGGTGTTGCCGTTCAGGAACGTCCCCCCCGTGCTGCCCCTGTCTTCCACGAGCCACTTCTTCCCTTCCCTGCGCAGGACTGCATGGGGCCGCGATACCCGGCTCACCGATGAGTACTCCCTGCCCAATACCACGTCCCCGGGTGCGCCAGGTTTCACGGTCTGGTCAATCCTGCCGATTCTCGCCCTGTTCTCACCGATGAAGAAGAATTTTCCGTCCTCAGGCCCGCCAAGGACGATGAGCACGGGCCGGTTCCCGGTAATCTCCCCCTCGATCGCGGACCTGACGTCCTCGAGACGGCGCTTCAAGTCCGTGTCTGCGAGCTGGATGCGTATGTTCGAGAAGAACCCGAGGTTGCGGATGATCGCCTCCATTGCCCCGGGAACCAGGGAATACATCCAGACAGGGTGGACCCCCTTCGAAGTCTGGGGACCAAGCCCGACTTCCTTGCGGATGAGCCCCATGCCCATCAGCCTGTCGAGGTGCTTCTTTGTATTCTCGTAGCTGGTCTGTATCTCGGAGGCGATGGTCCTGACGTCGCGCGGTTTCTTCTCCAGCATCTTCAGTATCTTGAGGCGCTGGCTGTTGGAGAGCACCTCGAGGTACTCGGAGAGTTCCTGGAAGTAATCGGGGGCCTCTTCGTGAATGATCGTCCTGGTCGCATCATCGGCCCCGCGGGACGCTGGACCATCCATGGTATTTGTACCTATTGTTCCCAGGTTAAAAAAGGTACACGGGGTGCTTTCCCAGCTCCGGCAGGAATGGAAGGACCCCCGATATCTTTTTAAGAGAGGCGGATAACGGGGAAGAAAGGGAGAAACCGGGAAATTTTCGAGAGATGGACGATGAATCCTGTCCCTCTTCCTGGAAGAGAGCCCGCCAGGTCCAGGAAGGGGTCGCACGGTTCGCGGCTGGGCAGGAACCCCTGAATCCCGATACATTGAAGACTGTCGGGGGAGCGGACGCCGCGTATTCCGGCGAGAGAGCATGCGCGTGCGTTGTCGTTATGGGGTACGAATCACTCATGGAGAAGGCCAGGGCGGCGGCGACATCGAGTGTCAGTTTCCCCTACGTCCCCGGTTATTTTGCGTTCCGGGAGATCCCCGCTCTTCTAGAGGCCCTCCGCCTACTCTCACCCATGCCCGACCTGCTCCTCGTCCACGGGCACGGGTACGCTCACCCCAGGCGGGCAGGGATCGCGATACACCTCGGTGTCATGCTGGGGGTCCCCACGATCGGCATCGCCGAAAACCTCCTAGGTGGCATGGAGGCGCAAACCCCCGGGAACTGGGACGGGGCGACATCCCCTGTCGCCATGGGTGGAGAGGTCGTCGGGTCCCTTCTCCGGCCAGGGGTGGGGAGATCGCCCCTCTGCGTCTCGCCGGGATTTCGCACGACACTCCGGCAGGCCACCGCGATCGCCCTCCGCTGCACGCGGGATCACCGCTTGCCTGAGCCCCTGTACCTGGCTGACCGCTGCGCGGGCCGTTTCCGGAAGGAGGCATGCACGGGGGACTAAAAAAGGGATCCCTCTTCGTCATTCCGGGTTAGTGCATTGAATTCGAGCTGGCCCCATCCGGAACAGGTCGGGGCAATGGAGTTAGCGGTGTTCCCGTATCCTCTCGCAGCACATTTAAAGGCTCCTGGATGTTCAATGCCCGGCTGAATATCTGGCTTTGGATCCCCTGGGCACAAACGATTATTGCAATGTTCCCTGGTTTGGCAGGTTGGTGAACCACCATTGGGGGCGCCCTTCGGGGGCGGCGTGGGGGCGGCAGCCCCGCTCGTAACCAATTACTTACTAAAAATAGTGAAATGCCAGGGGGATCACGCCCTTTTGGCAGGCCATGTCTTTCCCGGGACCTGTCAGGACCCCTCTTTCCCTTCCTGTCCTCCTGTCTCCGGCCGTTTTGGCCTTTCGGGCTTCACATACGTGATTTTGACCACGTCGACTGCGTGGTGCTCTGTCACGCACGGGGTGTATTCCGTCTCCATGGCCAGGCAGTGCACGGGGCACGCCTCGACGCAGCAGTTGCAGACGATGCATCTCAGCCGGTCGATGCTCCACGCCTTTTCTTCCTTCCTGACGCAGATCGCGCCCGAGGGGCACTTTTTCATGCATATCCCGCAGGAAATGCACCTGGACGGGTCGATGGAGACTCTCCCCCGCGAGAGGGACGTGCATTTCGCAGGGACCGACGGGTACCGACGGGTCGCTGGCCTGCGGAGGACTGTGCGGATCGCCGTTTTTACCATCTCGAAGAATGCCATCGCTCTCTCACCTCTCCGCGCACCCGATGCAGGGGTCGATCGAGAGGACGATCACCGGCACATCCGCGAGGTTGCACCCCTTGAGCATCCTGACAAGGGAGGGGAGGTTCGTCAGGGTGGGGGTCCTGATGCGGGAACGCACGAGATGCCTGCTCCCGTCGCCCTTCACGTAATGGACAAGTTCTCCCCTCGGCTGCTCCGATCGCGCGAAAAAATCCCCTTCCGGGTTCTTTCTTGGCTTGTCCTCGATGGGGCCATCGGGCATCTTTGCTATCGCCTCGCGGATAAGGCCGATGGACGTGAAGATCTCTTTCACCCGGACGGCGCACCGTGCATGGCAGTCCCCCGCAGTCTCAACTACGGGCGAAAAGGAGATCTTGCCGTAGGCTGCGTACCCGGTCTTGCGAAGGTCGATCCCGACACCGCTCCCACGTGCTGTCGGTCCAACGGCACCGAGCGAGTAGGCTTCATCCCGGGAGAGGACACCTATGCCACGCGTGCGGGAGGCGATGGAATCGTCACGCAGAAAGACATCGGCGATCTCCCCCGCCTCCCTCTCCAGGACGTCGAGACCGTTTCTCATCCTTTCCAGGGTCTCGCCGGAAATGTCCCGCCGGACACCCCCCACCTTGCAGCTCCCCTGGATGACTCTGCCCCCCGTGGTCTCCTCAAGCACATCGAGGACAGACTCGCGGAGCTTCCACGATGCCATGAAGAGGTTCTCGAACCCGAGGGCATCGGCAAAGAGCCCGAGCCAGAGGAGATGGGAGTGGAGCCTCGAATATTCCGACCAGATCGTCCGCAGGAACAGGGCACGCTCCGGGACCGTGCAGTCCACGAGCTGCTCCACTGCCTGGCAGTACGTCATCCCGTGGATGAAGCTGCAGATACCGCAGGTCCTCTCTGCGATATAGACATACTCGGGGTACTCGCGCTTTGCGACCAGGGTCTCGAGGCCCCTGTGCACGTAACCAATCGAGGGGAGCACGTCCTCGACATACTCGTCTTTCAAGACCAGGTCGAGGTGGATCGGCTCAGGAAGAACGGGGTGCTGGGGCCCGAACGGCACGACTATTCGCCGGAGCATGGCTCTTCCCCCCTGAAAGACGGGTCCGCGAACGGATTTTTCTTCGCGGTCCGGATCAGGTTCCCGCAAAAGTCGATATTCATCCCTGCCACCCGGATCCCGAAGAGGTCGTGCATCTCGTTCTCGTAGATGAACGCCCCCCCGTAGATGCCGGAGATGCTGGGGATCTCGATCTTTCCGTCGGTGATGACCCGGATATTGCGGAACTCGTAGTTGAGGTCGAACGAGTAGTTGATCTCGAAGGTGTCACCGACCTTCGTGCAGTGCATCTGGACGAGCCGGAACCCCTGCTTCCTGAACTCCTCGACCTTCCCGAGGAGGTGCAGGGGCTCGACGATGGTTGTCTGCTGGCCTTCCTGTGTCATTGTTCCCCTCCCATCGGCGACCCGGCCTTGCCTTTCCCACCTTGTTTTTCCATTTCTGCCTTCTTCTCCTCGAGGATCGAGAGTGCCCGAACGATCCCGTCGATGATCGATTCCGGGCGTGCAGCACAACCCGGGACGTATACGTCCACGGGTATGATGCGGTCGATACCACCGACGACGTTGTAGCACTCGCGGAAGACACCCCCCGTGCACGCACAGATGCCAACCGCTACGACGACTTTCGGTGAGGGCATCTGGTCGTATATGTTCCTGACGACCTCGCGGTTCTGCTCGTTGATGCCGCCCGTGATGACCAGCACGTCCGCGTGCTTGGGGTTCCCCGTATTGATGATCCCAAACCGTTCGACATCGTAAAGGGGCGAGAGGCACGCTAAGACCTCGATATCGCATCCGTTGCAGCTCGAGGCATCGTAATGGATGAGCCAGGGAGAACGGGAGAGGTAGCTCATAGGGGCACCACCGCCGAGAGATAATACAGGATCCCGAGGTTCGCAATCCCCATAAAGCCTGCAATGATCCACGAGCTCTTCAGTGTCAGCTGCCAGGTGACGCGGGAGAACGTGTTGTCAATGACGATCTCCGCGAAATACACGATGGCGAGGGCTCCGATGGCGATTGCCGGGTTCCAGGCGAAGAAGAGGTAGATGAACCCCAGGAGGAAGACATTTTCGTACCAGTGCGCCAGTTCGACCAGGCCGAACATCGGGCCCGAGAATTCCGTTGTCACGCCCTTCACGATCTCCTGGTGCGCGTGGTGCGAGGTCGAAATGTCGAACGGTGATTTCCGGAGCTTTATCGTCAGCACCATCAGGAAGCCGATGAAGATTCCGGGGAGGTAGTAGATGAGGGGGAATTCCGCCGCCATGATATCAGCGACGTAGAAACTCCGCGTCACCATGTACATGCCGACGGCTGACAGGATGATCATCGGTTCGTAGGCGATTATCTGGATGAGTTCCCTCTCCGCACCGATGAAGCTGTAGGGGGAATACGAGGAGTACGCACCGAGGACCAGGAAGATGTGGGCGAGCGTGAACGCAAATATGACGAGCAGGAGGTCTCCGCCAGCGAAGAAAAGCCCCCCGCTGACCACGATGAACACCAGGTACGAGGTGATGTAGAAGTTCTGGGACGGGGTCACGAGGATCTGCTCCTTCTCGAAGAGCTTCCCCACGTCGTAGAAAGGCTGGAGCAGCGGCGGCCCCATTCTCCCCTGCATCCTCGCTGTGATCTTCCTGTCTATCCCGGCTACGAGACCGCCGACGATCGGCGCGAGCAGGATGAAGAGGAGTGCATTTCCCATGTGCATCACAGTGCCACCCCCGCAGTGAGCGTTCCGACGAGAAGGATCAGGCCGAGGCAGAGGGCGCTTCCGGCCATGAAGAGCTTCTGCTCTCCGAATACCTCCTCGAAATAGTAGTTGCAGAGGCTCACGTGCTGTTTCATCCCCATGGAGCCGGAGAATGTCAGGTCAGGAGTTGTGGGCCTGCCTCCCATGTAAGCAGGGACGATCCGCTTGTCGTTCCTGTAGAGCAGCATCGAAAATGGCATGATCATCAACAGGAAGAGCATCATGGCCATGATGGTGATGTTGTCCTGGGAGAGACGGGTCGTCTGGCCATAGACTGACAGCACGAACGGTTCTATGAGGTGCGCCGAGATGACCGGGAAGGCCAGGCACACGAGGACCGTCAGTGCAGTGAGGATCGAGAGGACGGTCCACTTCTCGGTCGGGATACCGTTCTCCACCTTCTCTGCGACGGGGCAGACAGATACGATCTTCCCCATCCACTTCGACCAGAAAAGGACCGTCAGCGACCCGCCGAATGCAAGGATGGTGACAAATGCAAGGCCGAACTGGGCCTCGATGAACGCCTCGATGGCCACCCACTTGGATATCAGCATCCCGAACGGAGCAAGGAACATGCCGGCGATGCCGATGAACATCATCACCGATATCCGCGGCATGCGAACTATCAAACCCGTCATGTCCTCGATATCCCTGCTCCCGATACGGTGCTCAACGGTCCCCACGCAGAGGAAGAGGAGCGACTTCGCTATCGCGTGGAAGATGATGAGGAGAATCGCGGCCCAGACAAGCTTGTACGTACCGACGCCGGCGCATGCCACGATGAGGCCCAGGTTCGCGATGGTCGAGTATGCGAGCACCTTCTTTGCATTGCTCTGCGATATCGCTATGGCCGAGGCAAGGAGGAATGTCACTCCCCCGACCAGCCCGATTATCAGGCCCTCCATCGTCCCTGTCAGGACAGGGGCGAAACGGACGATGACGTAGACACCGGCCTTCACCATCGTACTCGAGTGGAGGAGGGCGGAGACGGGTGTCGGAGCCACCATGGCGCCGACGAGCCAGCCCGAGAAAGGCATCAGCGCCGACTTCGTGATCCCTGCAAACCCGATGAGCACTGCCGGGACGAGGGCGACAGCATGACTGGACTGGATCAGGGAGTGCAGCTGGAGCATCTCTCCGCCGGGGTTGACAGCTATGATATAGATAAGCGCTCCTGCAAATGCAATCCCTCCGAGGATGTTCATGTTGAGGGCGAGGAAGGCGTTGTTGACGGACTCGTCAGTCTTCGAGTAGCCTATCAGCAGGAACGAGCAGAGGGTCGTGATCTCCCAGAAAAAGAAAACCCAGGGGAGGTAGTCAGAGAAGACCAGCCCGAACATGGCAGAGAGGAAGACAAAGACAAGGAAGAAGAAACTCCTCCGCCTGTCAGGGACTGCAGGGTGCTGCTCATGGTACGTGGACATGTAGCCCAGGGAATAGATGCAGATCAGGCTCCCGATGATCCCGATGATGAGGGCCATGATCAGCGAGAGCTGGTCGATGAAGAGGTTGGGCAAGACGTGGTAAACCAATGACGCACGCCCCGCCTCGAAGGAAACGAGGAGGGCTGCCTGGAACAGTATCAGGAAGATGGCGAGGTATTTGCGGTGTTTTATCCCCAGGTAAATGAGGAGGACAGCGATTGCCATCTCTGCCGCGAACATAACTTCCGTGAGCGCCTCGTATCCGACGGGACAGAAGAGCGGGCCCGATGCGGGGGTGATGAACAGGAGGGAGAGGGAGGCGGCACCGATGATGGCTGCTCCTGCCCAGACTGCCAGTCTCCTCCATGACTCATTGGCGACCAGGAGGAGGAGGGCGGCGAGAAGGGCGGGGAATACTACCAGGAAAGGCAATGTTATCATGCATACACCCACAAATGGGAAAAGTTCTGGGTTTCTGTCATTATTAATCATTCTTATTTGTGCATGGTTTGTTGGGACAGGTCTATCTTTTCCAGTCAATGGCGTCCTCCGATGGCCAAAAGATCGGGATCACCCGGTAGGCGATTGGAGATGGAGGGGAGGCAAACTATTATCCGTCTGCACGTATACAACCGGTTACCCTGACCTCGAAGATCGAGGAGGAAACGCCATGCCGGACGTATCCAGGACCGAGATAGGGAGAAGGTTGTTTTCCCTCCAGAAGGAGAAGAGCATCGAGCAGGCCCTAGAGAAGATTCGCAAGAACCTGGGCGAGGAATGGAGGGACTTCTCTTCCGAGGAGATCGATCTCCTAAAGCATGCACTAGGAGACGCATGGGTCTTCATCGAAAGGGACGTGTGGGAGAAGATCGCTTTCTCCCGGCTTTCGAGGCGTGATGTCATGGACCTCATCGTCATCGGGAGGGAGTCGCAGGCAAAAGAGATAGACCAGAGAGTGGCCGTCGAGAAGGCATTGCGCGTCCTCAAGGCAACGATGTGACCGGAAGCCCTGACGGGGGCTGGGGCAGGAGGGGTCCAATCCCCATCCCGGTTATAAAGGGTACCGTTGCCATGCATTGGTTTATCTCTTTTCGCTACACACACTGTTTCAATTCCCACCGGGGCGGAGTGGGGCCTCGTCCCGGAGGGGAACCGGATAAAAAGGTGGAAACATGAGATCTTATCGAAATCTCCGCCACGTCCTGGTCACGATGCGGACTGGGCAGGTCATGCACAGGGAACCCGGTCTCAAGACACTAATCGACGTCTGCGAAAGGCTGGATAAAAAAGAAGAGCGGAATTAGACTTTCCCGGACTCCTGCCCGCCGGCGGGGGACCGCCCCCGTCCCTGTTTCTTACGGTTGAGGATCTTTTTTACCTTCTTTAAGCGGAAGAGGTCTTCCCTCTCCCTCTCCTCGATGGTGATCTTGATGTACTTGGCCTGTGCTTTCAGTTCAGGTATAAGGACCTGTTCGAGCGCATTGACCCTGCGCCGGTTCATCTGGATCTCGTGCCCCAGGCGACGAAGCGCGGTCTCTGTCTCGGCAAGCCCGATGATCAGGTCTATCTCGGACTCGAACCTCTCCGCGGTCTCGTCTATCCTCCCGCTGACGCCGAGGATGCTGTACCCCCTCTCGAGGGAGGGGACGGAGAACCTTTTCTTCTCGATAAGGGGGACGGGGACGCCCATGATATTTTTGCCACCGATATCCAGCACTATCTGCTTGCGCGTTGCAAAAGACACGGAGCGGAGGGTCACGGGGTCGTCCACTGCCTGGGCAATGACGAGGGCCTGGTACGCACCCTCTGCGAGGCCTTCGAGCTCCTCCCGTGAACGCGATACAGAGCCCATGATCCGGAAAAACTCCTGGATGAGGGCGTCCATCTTCTCGCGCAGGAGGTCGCGCCCCTGTTCCGCGAGTCTTATCTGGGCCCTCTTCTGGATGAGTTCCATCCGGGTCGGGTTGACCTGTTCCATGTGCAATCACCCTGCCCGGTGAGTTGGGTGGTACTTCTGGATGTATTCCAGCTTGATGCGCTTGAGCTCGTCCTCCGGCAGTTTCGCGAGGAGGTCCCACCCGATCGTGAGCGTCTCCTCGATTGTCCTGTTGGCGCTCCCCTGCGTGACAAACTTTTTCTCGAAATCGTCCGCAAACGAGAGGTAAACCTTGTCGAGTTCTGTCAAGGCTTCCTCGCCGACGATGGCGACGAGGCGGCGGAGGTCCCTGCCATATGCATAGGACGCGTAAAGCTGGTCTGCCAGGTTCCGGTGGTCCTCCCTGGTCTTGCCAGGCCCGATGCCGAGGTTCATGAGGCGGGAGAGGCATGGCAGGACATCGATGGGCGGGTCTGCCCCCCTCCTGTAGAGGTCACGCGAGAGGACGATCTGCCCCTCGGTGATATACCCGGTGAGGTCAGGGACGGGGTGCGTGATGTCGTCGTCCGGCATCGTGAGGATCGGGATCTGGGTGATCGAACCCGTAGTCCCCTTGATCCTTCCAGCACGCTCGTATATCGATGCAAGGTCCGTATACATGTATCCCGGATAGCCCCTTCTCCCTGGCACCTCTTCGCGTGCGGTCGATACTTCCCTCAATGCCTCGCAATAGTTCGTCATGTCTGTCAGGATGACGAGGACATGGAGGTGGTGGGTGTATGCAAGGAACTCTGCCACGGAGAGCGCACACCGCGGTGTGGCTATCCTCTCGATCGTCGGGTCGTCAGCCAGGTTCTGGAAGAAAACGACGCGTTCGAGGGCCCCGGTCCGTTCGAACTCGTTCATGAAGTAAGAGGCCTCCTTGTGCGTGATACCCATCGCCACGAACACAACGGCAAAGGACTCTTCCCTCCCGAGGACCCGGGCCTGCCGCGCTATCTGGGCTGCCAGCTTGTTTGCGGGGAGACCGGAACCGGAGAAGATAGGCAGCTTCTGTCCACGCACGAGCGTGTTCAGGCCGTCGATCGCGGACATCCCTGTCTGGATGAAGTCCGAGGGCTTGTCCCGTGCATACGGGTTGATGGGCATCCCGGAGATATCGACCGTGTCCTCGGGTATGATCTCGGGTCTCCCGTCACGGGGCCTGCCCACGCCGGAAAAGACCCGGCCGAGCATGTCGATAGACACATCTATGCAGGGAGACTGGCCTGTGAAGCGGACCGACGTTGCCTTGTTGTCCACACCGCTCGTCCCCTCGTACACCTGCACTACCGCGAGCTCCCTCGATACGTCGAGAACCTGGCCGTTGCGCACTTCGCCGTCAGGGAGGGTGATCCGCGCCGTCTCCCCGAAGGACACCCCTTTCGGCCTATCGACGAAGATGAGGGGTCCGGAGACATAACTGACCGTCCGAAACTCCCTGTCGATGAGCGAAACCGGAGCCATCAGCGTTCCACCTCCAGTGCAGCGATCTGCGCCCTCACTTTTTCTGCAAGTTCCCTGATATGCCCGACGTCATCGATCTCCTTCATCCGCGCTATCTCGGCCTTGAGCGGGAGCGACGAGATCTGCTTGAGGGAGACCCCGCGGTTCATTGCCTCCTCTGCTGCCTCGTAGTAGGCAATTATCGTCGAGAGCATCCAGAACTGCTTGTCGAGGGGGCAGAAAGAGTCGGTATCGCTGTAGGCGCTCTGCTGCAGGAAGTCCTCGCGTATCATGCGGGTCACCTCGAGGATTGCCTTCTCGCTCTCGGGAAGCGCATCCGGACCGACGAGCTGGACGATCTCCTGGAGTTCAACCTCTTTCTGGAGGAGGTACATCGTCTGGTCACGCAGCTTCCTCCAGTCACCCGCCATCTTCTCCGAGAACCACTCCTCAACGCTGTCTAAGTACAGCGAGTAACTCTTGATCCAGTTCACGGAAGGGAAATGCCGCCGGTATGCCAGGTTCGTGTCGAGCGCCCAGAATGTCCCTGCGATGCGAAGCGTGTTCTGCGTGATGGGCTCGGAGAAGTCCCCGCCTGGAGGGGAGACCGCTCCCACGATGGTGACCGAACCGGTCCTGCCGTCCGGGCCGAGGCAGATGACCCTTCCTGCACGTTCGTAGAACGCGGCAAGCCTCGTCGCAAGGTACGCGGGGTACCCCTCTTCCCCCGGCATCTCCTCGAGGCGGCCTGATACCTCCCTCAGCGCTTCGCCCCACCGCGACGTCGAGTCGGCCATCAGCGCCACGTCGTACCCCATGTCCCTGTAATACTCGGCCATGGTGATTCCCGTGTAGATGGAGGCTTCCCGTGCTGCTACCGGCATGTTCGAGGTGTTCGCAATCAGGATAGTCCTCTGAATGAGGGGGAGCCCCGTCCTGGGGTCGACGAGCTCGGGGAATTCCGAGAGGACTTCCGTCATCTCGTTCCCCCTCTCCCCGCACCCGATGTAGATGATGACCTGGGCATCCGCCCACTTGGCGAGAGTCTGCTCGGACACTGTCTTCCCGGTCCCGAATCCTCCCGGGATCATGGCAGTCCCCCCCTTGGTGAGCGGGAAGAGGCAGTCGAAGATCCTCTGCCCTGTTATCAGGGGGAAGGACGGGTCCAGTTTCCTCACGTAGGGTCGGCCTTTCCTCACCGGCCATCTCTGGAGCATTGTCAGCCCCACTCCAGAATCGAGCTCGCATATGACATCGGTGACCTTGAACCGGCCTTTCCGGACTTTCTTCACAGTACCGGTGACTCCAGGGGGGACAAGGATCTGGTGGGTGAAGTGGTACTCCCTGACAGAACCGATGATCTCTCCTCCGCTTACAGGCGTTCCTTCCACGATTGCAGGTTCGAAGTCCCATTCCCTCTCGCGGGGGAGCCCCGGCGCCGAGATTCCCCTCGAGATAAACGATCCGCTCTTCTTTGCCAGTTCCGGGAGCGGCCGCTGGACACCATCGAATATAGATGAGATAAGCCCCGGTCCCAGTTCCACTGATAGGGGTTGCTCGGTGTTCTTAACCTGTTCACCGATGGAAAGACCTGTCGTGTCCTCGTATACCTGGACCACTGCCCAGTCTCCCTCGAGCCGTATTATCTCGCCGGGGAGGTCGAGCGTCCCGACGTTCACCACGTCATACATCTTGGACCCGCGCATCCCCTCGGCAGTGACAACCGGACCAGAAATTCGTGAAATTGTCCCCTGAATCATCTTATCGCCTCACCACGATGTTGTACCCGACTGCCCTCCGCAACAGGTTCTCGAGGTATCCGGGTCCACCCCCGGTCCGGGCCCTTTTGGGAATCGGGATGACGATCGGGCGGTATGCCCTCTCGATCCTGTTCATCAGTTTTTCTTCAAGCACCTGGATGAAGTCCTCGTTCACTGCAACAATCCCGATATCGTCCCTGTGAAGAAGGGGAGGGATGACCTTCTTTGCCTCCTGGGCATCGGCTGCCTCGATCACCTCTGCCCCGGCAAGCCGGAAACCGGAAGCAGTTTCCGGGTCGGTGACGACAATGAACTTATACATGCCTCAACTCCTCCTCGAGTTCCGCATCGGAGATCCGGGCATCCTTGCACCTGGCTATGATGCGGATGTTGATGATCTCGTTCTGCTTTTTCCAGAGATACCCAATGACAACAGCCCCGCCAAGCGGGTCGCTCCTGAAGACTCCCGACCCCTTTTTTGTCAGGTACTTGTCCAATTCCTTTTCGAGGACCGAGAATTTGCCGGTCCGCATGGCCTCGGGGACGAGGGGTGCAAGGAAAGAGAAAGGAGTACCTTCCAGGTTCTCCACGATCTCATCGGTCTTGCCGGCCATGACAAGTGCCGAGAACATCTCGAGCGTGACATGCTCCCCTCCCGGCAGGAAATATTCCCTTGCAACCTCGATGTCGACACTGTCGCGGTTCATCCTCAGCGCGTTTTTCAGGTTGAGAGAGTCGATCTCCTGCTGGAGGAGCTTTCTCATCACCTCGTGATTGTCCTTGTTCCTATCAAGGAGGGAGAGTGCATATTCATAGTGGAACCGGTCGAGGGCATACTCAAGAACAGAGAGTTCCCGGCTGGACGCGTACTCGTTGAAATACTGCGTGAGCGGTCTTGCATAGGGGACTTCCCACGTGGCGAGCAGGTCGACGACGCCCCGGACGTCAGGCTGCTTGATCATTTCGTGAAGGAGCGGTTCACCCAGCGTACCGGCAGGTATGAGGCATTCCTCGATCTCTTCGGGAGCGACGTGCACATGCTTACCACGCAGCACAGTCTTGACATTGTGGATGTCCCAGCGGGCAAGGATTATCCGCACCAGTGGTTCAGCGTCGCTCCCTTCGACGAGGGAGAGGATCTTCTGGCATGTATGCACGAGGTTCATGCGCAGGGCTGCCTCTATCCCCTTCAGGCCGGGATAGAGGACGGTCGCTTCCTGTATCTCGTCCCTGTAAGGTGTTTTTTCAAGTTCGCTCACGAGGGACGGGATATCCTGCTGGATCATCATTGCATCGAAATCTTTCTGTCCGAGCAGGCGGCTGTGCATTCCCCTGACCCGTGCATTGATGTAACCAAGGTCCATTTTTCATTCCCCGAAGAGGATGCGACAGACTTCTTTTTTGTAGAGATTTTTTGCTCTCTCCAGCCTGGATTCCAGCGTGTTGTGGATGCGTACCTGTCCATCGGGAGACGAGACGATAACACCGCCCCATGTTGTGATGTCAGGAACGACCTGGAATTCCCGACCCGTTTGAGCGAGGATCTCCCTGCAGAGAGTTTCGTCGCGGGGGTCCACGTGGAGGACGATGACCCCCCCTTCCATCTCCGCGACCGATTCATCGAGCAGCCGCAAAAAAAGGGAGCGGTAGTCATCCCGCTCCCGGAATTTCCCGAGTCGTGCTGCCGCCTGTGAATATACCCTCTCCAGGATCTCCTCTCTCGTTTCTATGTCGGTGGATTTCTCGTCCTGCCGCGTCTTGTAGAGAAGGCGGTTCCTCCGGTCTGCAACGGTTGCCCGGGCCTGATCCAGTACCTCCACGCGCACGGCCTCTGCCTTGTCCTCTGCCTCCTTGATGATCATTGCGCTCTGTAGATCTGCGTTCTTCCGTATCTCTGCTATTTTTTCCTGAGCACTTGCCTCCATTGACTGTATAAGATCTTCATATGTCATTTCAGGGTCTCCCTTCTCCATCCGGGTCTCAATCGCATCCCCACCTCGTGGCAGGACATGAATTCTCATTGGACCTGCACACAGTAGATTACCTGGTTCTTTTCCTTCACTCGATCATGATGATGATCATGGACGCGACCACGAAACCTAGGATGACCAGGGTCTCAGGTATCGCTTCAAGGACTATGATCGAACCCGATGTCTCGGGCTTCTCGGCAATTGTCCCTGCTCCAGCTGCTCCGATCCGGGACTGGGCCCACGCTGTTCCTATTGCGCCCGCAGCAAATGCAATTGCCGCGCCCATTGGAATTTCCCAACCAGCCATAACATTTACCTCCTACACCTGTAACATAATTTTAAAGATATATAAAATTGATACCTCAACAACACTATTTTAATTCCAGGACACCAGGGGAGGGCCCCAGCTCTCCACAGGCCGGAGTGCCCGGATTCCCCAGGAAACGATAAGGGGGGTTGTCCGGTCCGGTAGTTCGGTTCACTCTGCTTTCTTCTCCCTGCCAAATGGCCTGTATTTTATCCCGCCCCCCTCGTAGAATTTCGAATAGAATTCCACGATGTGGAGACGCAGCGAGTGCAGGGACGGGCTGAACATCGCGAGGATGACGTTGAGTGCATGGAGGAGTGCTGCAACGACAATACCTGCCGCCACCATACCGACTGAACCACCGAGTTCATTTGCTACCATGGCCAGGATGACCGATGCCATCCCTATTGCCATGATCCTTGCATAGGAGAGGATATTCCCGATGGTACTCATCACCTCGATGATGCCCATCGTTCCGCCACCGTAGACGAGAAGCGGGAGACATGCAACGAGTATCACGGCTGAAGCGATCATCATGAAAGAGGGGAGCATATTGAGAAGGGAAAGGAGCAGCAGGATGATCCCGCTTACGACACCTATCATCCCTACTTTCTCGCAGAGGTGCTTCTTCTGGTGCCTCATATAGGCATTGAGGACGCCGAGTGAAAGACCCACGAAAACGTGGATCACCCCGATGACAATCGAAAGCACGAGCATCGGGATCATTGCCTCGACCCTGTTCCATGTGATCCCGAATATGTGGACAGGGTGGAGGATGCCGAGTATCTCTCCGAGATCACCGAAGAATTCGCCGTAGAGAAACCCGAAAAAGATGGTCGGGATCGAAGAAATTATCATGATGTCCATGAGCTGCTGCCACCAATCGATCTTCGGGAAAATTTTCTTCATGACCAGGCCAAACACGAGGATCGAGAGTCCATAACCGATGTCACCGACGATGATCCCGAAGAATATCGGGAAGAAAATAGCGAGGAGGGGGCTTGGGTCTATCTCGACGTATTTCGGCGGAGATACCAGTTGCATGAAGAACTCGAACGGCTTGACGATCCTGGGGTTGTCGTAGAACGTGGGGGCATTTTCCATCTCCTCGGGTGGCACGGGTATCTCGGTCATCACCACCCGGTCCCCGAACCTCGCTTTCAGAGCGTCCCTCGTCTTCTTCAGGAATTTTTTCGGGACCCACCCCTTTATCATTATTGTATGGTCGGACTGCCCGAACATGTTGAGTGAATGCAGTTCCTCCAGGCGGTCTTCCAGCAGACGGATATAGACTGCGAGTTCCGTCTGCCACCTGCCCGACAGGGTATCGAGTTCCCTGTCGATATCCTCCATCTCTTCGGCGATCTCTTTTTTTCTTTTTTCAATAAGGGCAAGCGCCTCGTCTAGAGGCATGTTTGCGTATTCTTCGGGGACCCGCACCTCGTTGACATTCTGAGAGAAGAGGAATGAGTGAACTTCCTGCGAGTATCTCTTGTTGAAAACAGTGATCGCCGCAGTGGTCGTTTCATCGAGGTCGGCAGCTATGAACTCGAACTGGTTATTCGTAATCGCCTTGAGCTGGGGACGGATCAGGTCAAGGACATTCTTGTATTCCCTCTGGATGAGGAGGACACTCACCTCGAAGCCTTCCAGGACGGGCAGCCGGCTCTCGAGGGGTTGTATCTTCTCCATGACCCTGGCGTACTTGTCGAGAGATGTCCGGGAAAGTTCGAGGTCACTCTTGCGGGTCGCCAGGTCGCGGACTTTAGACTCGAGGGCGCGAACCATCTCCTTTGCGCTCGAGAGAAGGTCGTCTGTTGTTTTACCACTGAGTTCCCTGGTGCGCTTTTCGATATCCGCCTCGACCGGTTTTCCCGGCAGGATACTGGCGATACCACGCAATTTCGAAAGTACAGCCGAGATCTCTTCGGATTTTCCGATCTCCATGGGAGAGAATACCGGGTCGTTAATGGGGATGGGAATATCCTGGAGGTGGACGGTACCTTCCTGGTAAAGGACATCGACGATCTGCTGGTAATCTTTTTTTGGACCGACTACCAGGATATTTTTCATCTTCTGGAGCATCAGGGACCCTTTGCCGCGATGCGGCTGATGATCAATTCCACTGCCTCGTCGATCCTTCCAGCTGCAATTGAAGAGATGCGGTTCCGCTCATATAGCGATTTTTCCTTTATCTCTTGAATCTCACGCTCAAGTGCTGCCTGTTGTTCTTCGATGTACCGGGCTGATTCCTCCTCTCCCTTCCGCTTCGCGCTTTCGATGATCTCCTCGGCTCTCCTTCGCGCCTTTGCTATCGCCTCTTCGGCTTCCTTCGCGGCATTCTCAGTTTTCGACTTGAGCTCGATTTCCTTTCTCCTGACGATTTCCAGAAGTGAGGCTTCCTGATCCATGTTCACCTCTCCCTATTACAACCCATGGCGGGTTTTTAGGAGCTTCGTGACACCAGGTGAAGGCGGGAGTGGAGGGGCGGTAGATGGTTTTGACAGAGCCCTGGCTCTCTCGATACGCTCCATGCAGCGGGTCAATGCCAGGTTTTTCAGATTTTCGATTGTTTCTTCCTGTATCGCTGTCATTGTACTGTGTCACGGCCCCGTGTAATGAGGTCGGTGAACTGATTGCTTTATGTATGTATATAGTTTACTCGCAAGACCTGTTCGACTTCCAGGGACACCTGCTCTTACAGGGGTTCGGAAAGGTGTTACGCGCAGATTCATACCGACATCTGCATGTCGCGAATGCCAGGCGGGGAGGTCGTGCAGCTGGCCTTCGTCCTGGCAGGCCTGGTGGCGCCCGACCCGCTGTCAATGCATGTCCTGCTGATGCAGGTTTGGGTAGCTGGACCGCGCTTGCCAATGACCATATAATTATTATGCGCGTTTCCCCTGTTTTTAAGCATACTATCAGTATAAAAAGGTGTCAATATCGAAAAATATATTATGTTTTAACACTATAGTAAATGTGCCTCTGTGAGGAGTTTACTGGGGGCACCCGCCGCAGTGAATCGAGTCCCCGAACTGAAACGGCTGAAGGTCCGGGAGACGAAGAAGACGTTCACTGTGGGGCCGAACAAACGGTCGGGTAACATGCTCCCGGGATGACTTGAACTCATGGCCCCAAACGGCGTAAAAGGCCATGAGTGCCAAAGAAAGGTCATCCACGGGCCGGAAGGGTATGTCCGAAGAGCGTGATGCTGCGATACCATCAATCTGCACCTCGAAACGGCAGAAAAGGTGCGGGTGATGAAGAGGTAGTATCGCAGGGCCGAACGGGTGCCTCCAGAAATATCCTCACGGGGCAACTCGTTACTGCGTGTCTTTTCCCGATAGGATGCCTGGGTCAAGAACCTGATACCTTGAAAACTTACCATGGAAAACAAGGCATTACCAAGGAGGCGTCCACCCTGTCCAGGGGACAGGGTTTCTGCCATGGATCGAAACGTTCAGTCGGTGACTTAGTTGGACACTAATACACCTGCTATAACATGGAAAGCGCTGATTATTAAACCTTTTGAATCACTCTGGCCTAAAGAGAGGGCTCACGAGGGAAAAACAGGGGAGATTTACCCTTTTTTTGACAGCAGGGCAAGTCCATTTCCGAACTCGTCGAGGTATGCCTGCAGGGAGAGAGACCCATCAGGGAACGGGCAGTCCATGTCACGGTTTTTTTCGATCGTAGCTGCCGACGGGAGGAGGAGGTCGATCGCGATCGCCGACCTCTGGCATGCCCTGCACATCGCTTCCCGAAACGGGCCGATGCAATAGGCCACCCTTTTCCGGTATGCCTTTTCTGTCTTTTTCAGGTACGTGGCAAGGCGGTAGGTCTCTATTTCCAAAAAAGCGTCGAGGATCTTCCTGTCGCCGCATTTTCCAAGCATGTAATGGTAGTGGGCGAATGGGTACATCGACTCCAGTTCTCCTGGAACGACACCGCACGTCCCAAAGACGACGACGTGATACAGGTCCGGGGAGATGATGGAATCGATCACCTTGTGAAAAAGGCGGTGGCTCGGGCTCTTGCTATATGGTTTTCGAAGGGCGCAGGGAAGAAAGATCGCTATCTCCCTTTCCGGCGGTTCGTACGTCCTGATGATGTAGCGGAATGCCTCTTCGAATTCCGGGAGGAAGAAAGGGGGGTCTCGAAAGAGACTGCTCTCCTTGTCGTTGCCCGGGATACCCGTCCCTGCTGTACCGCCTGTCATGAGACAACGCCAAATACCATCTTTTCCAGCCGACCACCCCTCGCCTCGTATCATGGAGTCGTGATTTGATGGCGGCGAGGCAAAGCCAACCACTTCTACTGGTACCGGTTGAACCCCTGGGCTATCAGGTCGGAAAGCCACCGGTCGAGAAAAGCCGACAGTTCGTTCCGGATAGCCAGGTTGACCTTCCCGGGTTCGGGATAGACGACCTTTCTCGTCTCTCCTGACAGGTAAACCAATGGCTCTGCAGTCTCTTTCGCGTGGTCGACATGGACCTCGACGTCGGGGTCTGCGACCATCAGGCCGTCGACAAGGGGGTTCTGGGAGATTGCATAAGTGTCCGGAGAGAGCCTGTCGATGCAGAGCGGAACATAGGGGGGGTTCTCAATAACCGCGTACTGCCTGACATCCAGAATGCCTATCTTCTTCATCTTCTGGTAGATGGAATGGTAAATATCAGGAATCCCAAGCCCTCCCTGAGTTGTGCCAAAGAGTATCTTGAGAAATAGGAGAGATAAACGTTGTGCAGGAACCAGGATGTTCCTTTCCTGCCGCACTTCCCCCATGGCAGCCAGGGAGAGGGGTCAGAACGCCGCTGCGTGCTCGAGGAGGATCCTGGTGCCAATCACGATGAGTATGAGACCTCCGGTTATTTCAAACCTTTTCCCGAATCTTTCTGCGAGCCTGCCTCCAAGAAGAGCACCCGCGATCGAGAAGAGGAATGATACAATCCCTGCTACCAGCGCCACGACCAAGATACCCTCTGCAATGAAGGCAAGAGAGAGCCCCACGCCGAGCGCATCGATACTGGTTGCAACGGAGAGAGCGATCAGGGTCCCAAGGGAGAAGAGATCTCTCTCCCCTCCCTTATCGTTCCCCTTCACCCCTTCGCAGATCATTTTCAGGCCCACGGCCAGGAGTATCCCAAATGCCACCCAGTGGTCGAAACCGGATATCAGGTCGACCATGAAGTAGCCTGCGAAGGAACCGGCAAGGAGCATC